>NZ_QUJZ01000001.1:0-280857 GCF_003480845.1 Blautia sp. TM10-2
TTCATTCACAAAATCTTCATTTTAGACTTGACTTTTAATAGTTAGTCTTTCTTCTATTGAAAAACCGGCATAATTTGCTATTCTATAGAATGTGTCAATGAGCCAACTTATTTTATTTCGATCAGAGTCTGCCTTCTTTATCGCTTTATATGCAACATAATCATTGCATCCAGACCCATTTTTACGAAGGTTTTCTTTTCTTTTTGATTCTTTTTTTACAATGAATGTGTTATATCCAAGACTCTCAAATATCCAGTTCGCATCTCTAACATTCGGTGCCCTGTCTTCCGACAAATATCTGCTGATACTTGTTTCTGTCATTCCACATTTTTTAGCCACATCACGAATAGATAAATTTTCTTTATCCATGATATGCCTTAATTGATCTGCAAAATAGCTATTGCTCGATCTATAGACTATCTCATCCATTTATCCCTCCACTAACATATTTATTTATATATTTTTCCATACTTTTTAATATATTCCTGTTTTATTTCCAATTTTCGGCCAGCAATATACCCGTCATAGCTTTTTTCTTT
Organism: Blautia sp. TM10-2; assembly: GCF_003480845.1. NCBI lineage: Bacteria > Bacillati > Bacillota > Clostridia > Lachnospirales > Lachnospiraceae > Blautia > Blautia sp. TM10-2. The sequence continues at coordinate 540 of NZ_QUJZ01000001.1, forward strand.
TCGTATACTGGATTGCAATACATCATACTCTCTCTTTTCTCTAATATATTTTTCACAATCTATGTGACACCCAATGTGTCTGGATTTGCAATCATGACAACATAATAGGGGCAATGGAATCACCTCTTTTTCTTCAAATTATAAATTACAGGAATTCTTCATCTCTTCTTCGTGCAGCTGTCTGATTTTCACTGCAAGGTAATTGATTGTATCTTTTCTGTCTATATAGCCAGACAGAATCGTTTTTACCTGTTCTGTAAAAATATCTTTTTCATCTTCAGTCATATAGCTTAGCCCTCCTTATTTAAGTTTCATAGATATAGTCATTCCTTGCGCGAAAATCAGCATTTCAAAGGCAAGTATTTTATCTAACTTATCTTCTGCCTTGATATACGTTCTTGTCCCCATACACAGTTCTACGACAATCAGAATAATCCATAACACATCCATGTCTTTATTACCTACTTTCCAAAGTAAAGCCACCACTTATATGTCAATAGTTCGATCTGCTTCTTCTTCAAATTTTTTATCTTCTTATTATTTTCGATGTATACCTCGATCTGTTTCTCAACCAACGCATCTGATTTCAACTCTGGATATAGTGAAACAAGCGCTACCGAATCTTCATTTTTGAGATCCTTAAACGTACTTCCCTCGTATTCCATATACTTATTCACTAATTCACCAATCTGGCTCTCAATTTGGTTGTTTTCCTCTTCATACATCGAGATCATTTCTGGAATATGATTTCCAGATGTTACATTCCAGGCAAGACCGATACTGCAGACTGCCGCAATTATAAATGCAATGCCAAACAGAACCACCCCTGTAAATGTCAGCGAATCCAGATCATCTTGTCTATGCATATAAATCGAAAATCCGAACCCGATAATTATCGGTAATATTATTACAAAAATCATCAGTTCATTCTCCTTTCTTATAGCGCGTAAATATTTTCATATTCATCGGCATCTTCTTTGTTATAGACAACGGTCATTTTGTATTCACGAATTGAATATCCATTCTCCGCTGCCCAGTCTTCGAACAACCGTTTAGCCTCACGATAGTTCTCGGCACAAAACTGAATTTCACCATAGCCATCAATTTTTCGGTCATAATTAAACTGATATGTTCTAATAAATATCAATCCTCCACACTAATTGTTAGAAACTGTACTGGATAATCGCCTATTGGCACATCTGCTACTGGTTCACAAAAATTGAATTGTAAATTATTATAAACCTCCTTTTTATCCAGTGTTTCAAAATCTTTCCGATCCTCGTTCCAGACAGTACGCCCCGTTTTGCATGGAGTATTACCAATATTACAATTAATGTGACTCGACTTGACGAGAGTTTCAAATTCATCTTTTGTAAGAGTAATATTATATGTTCCGGACGGCAATGACATATATGTTCTCATAAATATCAATCCTCCCATGTATATCTTCCAGATCTTCCACGAGGCCATGTCCTGTAATCTTCATCGCCGTCATAATCCTTTCCGGTAATCATCCAGGAGTATGGCAAGCTTTTAATCCAAGAACAGAACCATCGCCATTCTGGCAGTACGTGATTGCGTCTCTGTCCATAGATCGTCTTAAGCTGAAGATAGTTTGTACTTATTCCGGCAGTAAGCATGATGCCGGTTGGGGCATTGTATAGCAGCCGCAAATAATTCTCTGGTGTTTGATCGTCCAAATAGTTCTGCTGAAGTTCTTTCACATACTTCTTTGTCTTTTCTGTTACATACGAGCAACAACAATCGTCAACATTCATTTTACTGATGCGATGCATTGTTGACTGGCTTGAAACAATATCAAACCAATGATATCGCTCTGCTTCTGTCCATGCCTTTACCGTGAATGTCAAGTCGAATTGGACCACAATTCCTTTTAGAAAATTGTCATGTCCTGATCCTCTCGGCGCTCCGGCAAGACTTCTTGTTTTGTTTGTTATCTCATCAGTGCACTTCGAAATATCAATCTGCATAGGATATTTCGATACTCTGACGCTGTTCTCTAGTCCGTATACCACCGCATTTTCAATTAAATTCTGCATATTGATTCCCTTTCTCAAATATAAATAGACGTTTTACACTGCGGGCATATGATGTAATCACCCATGATGGTGCCTACTGGAGCATCAGATAAATACACCGTAGATTTTTTGCAAATATCTGATACCTCATAGCTCAGAAGTACGTGGCAATGATAGCATACCACGGTCCTTGTTCTGACAGTTCCGATAATTTTAATCATTTTAATCATTGCTTTCTCCTAACTGCTTAATTCATACGAATACCAAACATTTGCATTGTGGGCAAACAATATACCTTCTTATAATTTTGCGTATTGGACCAGTTCCATGATACTCCCAGCCAACAGATCCTTCACGAATATCCGATATGTCGTACTGCAGTAGGGCACCGCAACTTTTACATCTGGCCTCTCTTATTTTCCCTGCCTCGATAATTTTAATCATCTTCATCCTCCATTATCTTAAACTTGTTAGATAGATATTCTCTTTACACTGCGGGCATATAATATAGTCTTTTATCAATTTACGCCCATCTCCCAATGGCATCATAGTTTTAACTGTTTCATTTTTAACATCTGATTTTTCATAACTCAACAAAGCACCGCAGTTGTTACATCTCACTTTTTTCTTTGTTCCGGCTTCGAGAATCTCGATCATCTTCATCCTCCCATTCTACTATAATGCTGTCTTCTCTTCCAAACTCAATAAATAGCGTCAAGCCTATAAAAATCATACAATATATCCCATTAACGCCTCCGGTGACCATGGAAAGTCCAAGACAAAAAATAAAAAGACCGAAGTATTTGAATAATAGTCGAAGTATCATTTCCGCACTCCTTTCGGAACTATTAACTTTTCGAATAACTCAGTTGCTTCCGGACCCTGTATCGCATTTAAAATATTGATTTGCCCCTGCTTTTTCTGCTCACCGACGATAAGAGTTGCCACGTCTCCATTATCAGTATCGCTCACGAAACTAACCAATACGCATTTATTAATATTTTTGTCCATTTCATTTCTCTCTTTCTTTAAAGTTCACTGGTCTGTGCGAATATAAATTGACCACATTATCAAGACAATCAAAACACGGATCATCTGATTCTAATGTATCTTCATATTTGCATTTCTTACAATACTGGTCAAAATAAACTTCTTTATATGTATCCTCTTCCATGACATCTCCTTTCTCAAAACAAAAAGAAGAAGCCCCTTAGGACTCCTCCTCCGTTTTAGATTCTTCTTTTTCAGAAGTGTTTTTGTCTTTCAGATCAATATTCGCGATGGATCTTACTGCCATAAATACTACAAATACTGCAGCATAAGCTCCCATCGTGAAACCAAATCCTTTTTTAAATCCATCTTTCATTTTAATACCTCCTTAAAATATGAATCTTTCTCATAAAGGCCTATGTTTTTTACGCGAACGATTGATCAAATGAAATAATCTGATTTGTTCCTAAGCGTGGATCGTCATATGGCACAGCACACGGTAATATCATACAAATCCAAACACTTGTTCTAATAGTTATCGGATTTTTCGATCCTTCCAAATGATATATCAGTGCTGTTTCGCCATCATCAATGATACGATATGTTATATCCAAAAGAGCAAGGTTATAATATGCATTTTCATATCTTTTAAGATATGAAAGACGTGGATTTGAAATATATCGCTTCGATAAAACATATCCATGCGACTTTGCTGATCGTAGACAATAATCATGTATTCTTTTTTCCAAACGTCAACTCGCTTCACTCCTTTGTGATTATATCCAAAAATAACAATTCATCTCTCTTCAATGTAATATCATAATCTTTCCACTTCTCCATAAGTTTCCTTGTGTCAAAACCATATGGAACCACAATTGCATAACCATGCGGAGTTTTATGACGTTCAATTTTTTCTATTGGATAATCCACATCTGTCTGAACAAAAATATCATCTACAAAATTTTTTACAATAATTTCATCATCCACATCAAAATCAAACAACCACTTGCTCTCATCCCGATTCTCTACTTGCTGCGCAACAGAAGCTAATGTACGATTCAGCTTTGTCACACTTGGTTTATCTCTAAGCAATCTAATGACAAGTTTTTCTCTTATCTTCTCTTCATTCCTAGAATTTACAGACCGATACAATCTTGTCTGTTCGCCTGGGACTCCATCCACTGCAAATCTGCGAAATTCTTCTACTACTTTATCTTCGTTTTCTTTGTATTCTAAGATAGTCTGTGTACGTTCTTTAAAATTAGGAATATCTTTATTATCTTTATTTCTTGAACGAATTAGATATACATATAAATCAGACATTATTATTTACCTTTCTAATAAGTTTATTAATTTTCCGAACCATGACCTTATCAGTATTTCCATAAGAATCACTTACATAATATTCTTTATGCAGCTTGCCTATTTTCTTTCTTTGCCACATTATAAGATACCTGTGATTTGTTCCATCCAACAAATCTCCCTTCATTAAATTTTTTCTTATCTGCCAAAGCTCTCGATACTGCTAAATCAATACCGGATCTTGATTTAAGATAATAGTAATAAAGTTCATCATAAGGCGTGTTTAGTCTATCAACGCGCCCGGCAGCCTGTGTCATCATTTTATACGAATAATTTTGACTATAAAAGATAACGCAATTTGTTCGTATACAATTCCACCCTTCGCTTGCAGAATTATACTGGCAAATATAAACCCACTTATTTCCTTCCGGTACTGGCTGATGAGCATGTCCATTCCACTCGGCTATTTCTGTCCCATATTCATACCCAAGGTTCAATAGTATTTCTCTTTCGTAATCGTAATTGTAAAATATAATTGCTCGTGGATGACTCTCGAGAATCTCAAGAAGTTTGATCTGGCGTGTCTCATCGCTATTTACAATTCGTCTAAGCACGTTACACATTTCTCCAGCATTTTGGATTGGCTCATTCTCTTTGTAGATATTTTTCCGATTTCGTATAACAAACTTATACTGCTGAATATCATAACTACAATAAATATCCTCGTTATGTTTGACAATATCATGCGTATAATCCATATTCACAAGTATTCTATCTCTAAGCCGGTCCAGTCTTGTTGTATTTACATAACGATCAATTTTGGGATACTTCGTATATCTCGAAAATATTACGTGCTCCCGATTGAACTCTGTCTTATTTTTAAAGAATCCATTTCCCAAAAATACTGGTAAATACTCGACATATGAATCGCCTGGTGTTCCACTGAGCAAAATCCATTTATTTGACTTAGCTATCGTCAAAAATGATTTGGTCCATGCTCCATATGAAACGAGACGCTGCTCATCCAACAAAAAATATGAATCTTCAGCATCTACGTATTTGCCGATATTATTCCATGAATCTACGACAATCTTGTTCCCAAATCTTGTTTTACCGTCATCGCCTGGATATAACAAAAATGGAACTAATTCGCCAAGCCATTCTTTTGAATCCCTCTTTTTCGCAGTCGTTATGATATATAAATCTTTCGGACTTCTCATCGGAGAATATCCATCTTTATCAATCCAGCCTCCGTTCTCTTTGAAATACCAAAAAAGAGCGGTTCGAGATTTTCCAGATCCGACCGCTCCACATAGTATGCAACCATTTTTTAATTGATTGACTGCATCCAACTGATACGGATACAAAAAATTTGTTTCTGTTTTCTGTCGATATTGTACGCTCAAATTTTGCCCTGTTTCTCCTTTACAAGATATCTTCGATTGGGACCTGTTCGACGTCACCTCCGGCTACTGTGACACTTATCATGGTTTTTCCTGTCTCTTCGTCGTAGAAAATATCATCGAGAAGATTGTCGATTTCTTCCTGAATATCGCCATCCATCATCCGCATTACTTCGTACTCTGAAAGCCCGATCCGATTACGCAATCTTTTAAGAACCGTTCCTGTCCAGAAACGCATTCTATTCGCATCAGAGAGATTGCTCAGAAACATCAGTTCGTAAATTCCGACTTCATTTACAATGTCTAAATACTTATCAACGCTTGGAATTAGATTCTCTACCTGATCGATAGTGGTTTCATCGAGTTTCATAAATGCAGCCATTGGATCAATTCCAAGCGCTTTACAAACATCACTGAGAATTGCCCACCATTCATTATTTTTCAGAACGAATCTAATATTGTGTCCCTGCCATGTTTCTACTCTTGTCGTCATAGTTTTTCTCCTTCAAATGATTTGATAAAACAAAAAGAAGAAGCCTGACCACTAAAGTCAGAGCCTCCTCTTTTGAAACTACTTATGCACTTTTTCGACCGTTTCACAGATTGCTTTAGCAATGTTCTCAATCACCAATACTCCAGCAAGGATTGCCATTGTTGGAACAAATAATGATTTGTCGCCTTTCTTAAAATCCATAATATTCTCCTTTCGTTATGCAACATAATTTTGTTTCATAATAAGCTGTGTATTTTACGCGAATCAGTATTTGATGACGACTCCTACATCATCTCGCAATTCGTTAACATAGTCATCAAAGGAGCTTGTACCGTCAAGAATGTCGCCCATCATCTCGTCCACGTAATTGAGTGTTCTGATACAACGCTTTCTTCCGTATCCATATAACCTATGCTCGGCAAGGGCGAAGCAGGCCATAAGAACTTTGACATTATCCCGTGACACTGACATTCTCATATCTTTCAAATCTTTTCTGGTTACCAGGAGCTTATTTTTACGATTTTCAATACGCTCTGTTCTCTCGATTTTTCTTCTCTCAGCACGTCCCATAATACTTTATTATTCTCCTCTCGTATCTGGTCAATTCAATCACACCACAAAACTACTCGTCCAATTTTATGGGTTTCTTTTATGTCAATAACTCTCTGGTTCGAACTGCCACGCCATTTCAAAGAGGTATCGCGAAGCTTTTCAACATATGGTCCATCGACTAAAATATCAATATAATCCATGATTTCAAGATCCGATACCTCTTCGTAAGTGTAACCGGTATAAAGCCATATATTCTTATTAGGGAACAGCTCTCTGATATATTTACACAAAACCAATATATCTCGTCGGTTCCCTTCAAATAATGGATCTCCACCACTAAGCGTTATTCCAGATATATACTTCTTCCCAAGCTGATCGTCGATCTCATTTAACGCGTTTCCGTCAAATATCAATCCATCACTGCGATCCCATGTAATTGGATTTTGGCATCCAGGGCAGTGATGTGAACAGCCTGATACCCATAACACTACACGCAATCCATCTCCATTGAGCATATCGTCTTTTGTTATATTGTGATACCGCACTTTATTACTCCTCGCATATCTTCCGCCATTCGCACAGCACAGATTCACCAGTCTCCAATTCTTTCAGAGCTTCTTCACCCACGTCCAACCATACCTGTTTTGATTGTTCGCAAATATCACACTTTTCAATGCACAATCGCAATGGGTAGCCAAAGTCATCATGCTGAATGACATTTGAAACTTGCGTTATCCTCCACTGATGCTTATGCTTTCGTTTAATCAGGTTAAATCTCATTTCAGTTTAAACTCCTTACAATGCTGGTCAAAATATCCATAGTAGTCAAAAATGGATTTGCCTAATTCACAGAACGGCTCATCGTAGTCATCATCGTCATAGTGAACCTCTTCCATTCCGCAGTTAGCACAAATTGAGCATTGTGTCGGTTTTTCAGACGTATTGTCTCTATGGATAACAAAATTCTTTAAACGTTTACATGCTTCTGAATGCTCTTTGACAAGTTCAAGGCAAGCGGCTAATGGCGCCGAATGTTCGATACAAGTCCTGCATACATGACTATTTGGGTCTTTCCATGGGTCAATGCTTCTGAAATATAAAGCACAATTCGCGCTCAAAATATCGGTCGATTTTTTCCAATTTAAGATCAAAAGTTCATATACACTATTTTCATATTCTTTAGATCTGTAAATCCCATCAGAAACTTCTGTCCATTCGTCAAATATATTCATGCCAATTTCTCCATTCTATTGATCGAATAGGCCATTCAAATCCAAAGTCCGTTCTTTTGATTTTGCAAGCAGGTTCTCCATCCATCCAGAAGACAATGCCCTCGATCGGATGATCTCTTAAATATTTTCTTATATTGCAAAATGATTCATCGATATCTGACGATAGATACAAATTATCGATAATACTTTTTCCATGTGCTACTAAAATATCATTAAAAAGTCCGTATGGATTTCCTTGAAAATGATAGCCTATAGCTTCATATGTTCCGTCATCCGGTGTATCGTCTATGATAGACCACCAATTAGCATTATATGCTTTAATAAACCATTTATCAGATGAATCATTTTCATTTACCCTGACCCAATGAGGCCAGTGTCCAGTAATCGGATCTGGATCGCAGCAAGCTATGGCTCCATCTGGTGGTGTTTTTCCTTTTTTACAATCATATCTCTTATAGAATTTTCCATCAATAATTGCACAACAACTGCCATCGTATTTTATGGTCGGTATTCCTCTAATTAATACTTGTTCACAGCCTGGTGCGATGATGTTTTTAATGCCGACCACTTTATGTCCTTCATAAACTCTCTCAAATAATGTTGGAATTTTCTTCATGTTGCCTCCTCCAATCTCTCAATCAAGTCTTCTTCTTTTAACCCATATGGTAATTCAGCATAAGCTAATACTTGGACGATATTGTTGCCTTCGATCCAATCATTTGTGGTATTCCAGAAATCATCGATATAATTGCCATACGGACTTGCGACATCCACATGGTATTCCCATGTTTTACCGTTGCTCCAATTATCTTCTCGTAAAAATATCAGATGATCAGTATCATGTAAATCTGTTGGCGGATTACTACGGTCGAATGGAATCCAATTTATTGCTGGAATTTTCATAACACATATCGTCTCCTTCCAAAGAAAAGTCGTAATCGTGAAGTGGAATAAAGTATACTTGCTTAATCGGATTATAATATAGCGCCACAATCATATATCCGTCTTCCATTAGTGTTGAAAAACTGTTATCTAATCCGGCATAATTCATATCGACATCGCTGATTTTCCCTGATTGGATGAACATGAGGTTGTTGTCCAAAATATCTTGAAAATAGATCCCTTTTTCATACTTTCCAATTACTCCATCTTTAGACAATTTTTCATATAACATTTCATAATCAACACATCCGATATAAAATATAACTTTTTTATCACTCAAATCTTTGCTAAAATCATCGATATATACTATTTTCACAGATCTCTCCTTTCGAAAAACGAAGAGGCCTAACATTTCTATCAAGCCTCTTGTCGATTTAATATCTGATACTATTATGCATCGTTTAGCATATTCATGATGATCATAGGTCTATCGTTCTTTTAGTCCCGACGCGGTGATAATACAGACATGGTCAAATACCATACCCCAAAACTTCCGACTTCGAGCCCAAGTACGAAAACTACGATCAGATTCATGATAGATCTAATAATTTTCATAAATGCATCCTCCTTTATTTTTCTATAAAAGGAAGCGTATTTTTCGCGATTTAGATGATTCCCCATTCCTCTCCAGCACGTTTCATATGTTTCCTACGAGCATTCTGATAAGCTTCTTCAAGTCCAAATTCTTTGAGCTCTTCTCTGGTTAATACTAAGGAATCTAAAACATCTTCGTCTCCATCCAAGTTGATAGCATATTCATGGTTGTCCATTTCGTACTCAAAGGCGGCTTCAGCAAATTCTTTGTCATTTTTCATTTTTTCATGAAGCTCTTCAGTAAATCCGATCAGCATGTTTACCAGATCAGTTTTATCTTTTTTCTTAACAATATCGCCAGTTCCGAATACGGTTACACATTCTTTAAGACTACTTGCCCCAATTTTCTTAAGCGCACCATAGACTTGATCTTTGCTAAAAGCAAAAGAGATTGGAAAATTATTTATTTCTTCCTGATGCCTTCTCTGCATTTCTACATATTCTTTTCTCTTTGAATTAGTATTCATAATGCACACTCCTTATTTAACCCAATTGTCATGATTAACGATTAGATACCCATAGGAAAATGAAAAGGACCCTAAGTGATCTTAGAGCCCAATTTGCTTATTTACACTGAAAACCCATTTTAACTTGATCCTTGTTTGCTGATGAACTTTCTTTCTCACACTTAATCCCGCCAGCATCAAGTATTCGTCGTGCCGTTTCGCTTCCGTTATCGGCAGCCATTTCAATTGGAGCCATCATAAGTGGTGTAACAAATATGACTACCCAATCAGCCATGGCCTTTCCAATAGTAAATCCGAATCCGACTGCAAATGCTGCTTTCCTTAATTCTTTGAAATTTTTGTTCATACCAAGTCCTCCTTCTTATATGTTGTTTTCATTTCATAAAAGGAGATGTAGAAATCGCGTCATCAGATCATGTCATGTGTCTGCAGATATTCTGTGACTTTTTCTTTCAGTCTCTCCGGAATATCATCAAGAGTGATAACTCCGAGAGAGATCTGTATTGCCAAAAATTTAATCATGCTCAACCCCCATCAATTCAAGTAATGCCGACTCAACCGCTTCGAGTCTATCCATTTCTGTGATAGCTCCAGGCGGTGTATAGTCAAGATATTTTTCAGGATTTGCCACAACCATCTCCTCGGTAATGAGATTCTGCTTTGTTCTGAACTCATTTACTTTGCAGATATAAGAGACCTCTCCATCATCATTCGTTTCTTCGTGATCGAAAATTCTGATGAAAATATCAACAGACCCGTCAGCAAGTTTAAAGTATCCATATTTATCCGGTTTCTCCGAGAATGCCGCGTTTGTCATAATAGCTAACCACCTTCTTTGCTCGGCCAACGATTGTCTTTATTTTAAAACGTTTACAGAACGGATATAGGTCGCTATGTTTAAGCCAACCATAATGAGACAAGATTCTACGAGAAATATGCAGCGATAAATTTTCAGTTCTTCCATTTACTCGCAAAAATAACCTACGAATTTTCTTAAAGATACGTGGTCGGATAATCGTGTTTTTGATTGAAACACAGTATCCCATCATATCAACTTTAGTCGTCCTTGTTCGGAATACACCATCGTTCTCTTTTATCGTCAGAAATAATACATCGGTTATATATCTCTTAAAATCTTTAACTGCTCTTTCCAGCCGTTTTACGCTCCCACTAAATATAATGATGTCATCCATATAAAACAAAACATGTGTCACATTGTTTACTCTAACAATATCGCCATTTTTCCTCCTGCGGATTGAAAACGAATTTTCTGTAATATGATGATAGGCGTAGGATATATAGTAATTTGCTAAATATTGTGATAAATATGATCCAATGCATAGGCCGCCCTTGTATGTCCCAAGTAAGAAATGGATAACATAAAGAATATCATCACATTTGATATCTCTGTGAAGAAACTTTTCCAAATTCTTAATATTGACACTAGGATAATATTTTTTGATATCACACTTATAATAGTATCTACTATTTTTGTAATCTTTTCTGATCCATCGCTCTATTTTTTTCTTACCGAAAATCTGCCCACGTTTGGGTATTGATGCACACTGAAAATATCCTATTTTAGCCATAAACATCTTTTTACATGCATTTACGACCAAATAGTCATAGACCTGTTGCTTAATTGTGGATATGCCGATTTCCCTTATTTTTTCGGAGGTTCGATCATACCGCATCTGGTAGCTGATCGGTCTAAGAACAATATTTCTGTTTTCAATCTCCTGGTACATCGAATAAGCAGCTTTCGATATAGCTTCATATAGTTTATATCTCGTCTCTTTCGACTTGGCATATTCCTTGCATATTTTTGCTCTCTCATGGATGTTTTTACCATCACATTCGTAGTATGCGGCTAAGAAGTAGGACACGTCGGTGCGTTTCCATTTGCGTCTAAGACAATCGTATATAGCCTCCTCTACTTTGTCTACTGTTAAAATATAATTTTTGAGATAACGTTTCATTTTATTATCGTCTTTCTGTTGTGTACCAGCTTTCGCGATTATTCCTACTTGCCGGCTTTTTATACAATATTAAAGATCCGTTCGGATGCCCTGCTTAGGTGCGAAACACACTCATAATTTGTTTTCAGAAATTTGGCGAGACAGGATATTCCAGTTCGTATTACCCAGGCCATTGTTCGCATTCAGGCAGAAAAGACCTGCAGTAGCACCATTCCTGAGATTAGCAAACAAGAGAATACCCGTAACTTCGAGTGTGAAACCTTAAAAATTGCCTAGGGGAGTTATCCCCTCTTGTTACGCTGCGCTTCTCAATTCACCCCTACTCCGTTCAAAGACAGGCGAGACAGGATATTCCAGCTCGCAGAACCCAGGCCATTGTACGCATACAGGCAGAAAAGACCCGCAGTAGCACCATCCCTGAGAAAAGCAAACAAGAGAAACTCTTTTTGTCCACTGGAAGCTCCGTCGACGTACAATCCATCGGCGAATCCAGACGCAGTTCCAGAATTTGCTCCGCCGGCTTTTGCTACCGTAATCATGCCGATATCGAGATCTGCCTGCATATGGGTGATATAATTCCACTGGTTAAGTTTTGTCGGCTGAATGTTTTCCGCAAGTTTTTTGTATTTCTCCTTGATAGTAGTGATATTTGTCGTAAGAAGTGAGGCATCGTTTGTGACGTATACTTCTCGTGTTCCGGCACTATCAATAATATTCATTACAGCATTTGCCATAACTTCATATCCGCCAACTGCGAATTCGATTCCCTGGAGCACGATTGGGAATCTTCCATTTGTAAGTTCTCCGACAGTCTGGCAAGGGCAACCGTTTCTTCCTTTAACTTCATCGCTAAATCCACTTCTCCAATGGAACGATGATATCCAGGTCGTTGCAGTCGTAGTAAATGTGGTGTCGAGAATAATTGCTGTATGGGTGTCATCATATGCCTCTTTTCCGATAACGCGCACATCCTCTGCGAGATTATGCATAGACCAATTAACTCGATCGACAACACTTGTTGACTTATTATCCCCGATGCTGACATAAGTCCCAATACTTATATTTCCAGCCTGTGAATTTGTAACAATAATACGATTTGTATTTTCTTCCGCAATATCTGTTCGATACTGGAAATTGTGGTTTGTAACTCCGGCAGCAACTGACTGAGAATTGATCGTTGCGAATGTAAGCCAAAATGATGTATACATATACTTATAATCACATGACATTCCGCCAGTGTATCCGGTACCCTTTTGTTTGAAATATCCGATGTTATTGTTATAACAGATCGCTCTTGACTGCCCGTCTGTTCGACCTGCGCAATATCTCGCAGGGATAAGCCCTTTTGAAGAATATAAAATTCCATCAATTAATCCGCATACGTATTTTCCATATACGGCATAGCCTTGATCGGAACCATCTTTCTTTCTGCATTCTTCTGCGAGAACATATCCATCCTTCGGAAGATCTGTCCTGGAATAATACCAGTATCCATCCTCTAACCAGTGTTTCTCGTAATAGGACATACCAAGAACAAATACATCATTTTTACCGGTGTCTTTGAATCCGTCCTGGCCCTTGATCGCAGAGACAACTCTTTCGCCGTCGGCAGTAACATATGCATTGCAATCATAAGTTTTAAACAGCGGAATATTTTCATAGTCGTCTGTTCGATGTTCCGCTGCGGTTGACATCAAGCGTATAAGGCCTTCGTTATCATCGAGCTTTTCTCCGGAAGATGTTTGTGAAGTTTCCCATAACGGAAATTTAACGGTATACACTTTACCTGTTCGACAAAGATTAAAATGCATCGCGAGAGAGGCCGTAAAACTCATATCTCCTTTATCGCCTTTCGGTCCGGTAGCTCCTGTATCACCCTTATCTCCTTTATCGCCTTTCGGACCTTTAATATTCACTGGTTCCGGATTCTCTTTTTCATTATCATTTGTCCAACTAATTACTCCGTCTGCGCTTACAGATGGTGTATACACCGCAGTATTTTCAAGTCTTGTAAGAAGCTGCGTTACGATGTCCGGATATAATGCGGCAACGTGCTCGGCTGATTCTATGCTTTTTGGTATATATAAATCGCTATTAATTTCAGTATTCCATTTATTTACTACATTTCCAGATTCATCCGTCTTTGATCCAGATACAATAAACTGAAGGTTTCCTGCAACCTCTGTCAAATATCCACCGACCAGCCAAGTGAAATGGATCTGTTTATCATTTTCAGGATTAATAGTGACATCCTCGATATGATAACTACTCGGTCCTCCGTCAGCTCTAATGTAATTTACATATAAATCGAGTTTTGTAAGATCGATACCGTTAAAGTATCTAGGGCATTCGAACATTACGGCTTCTACATCAATATCATACTGCACTGCGATTCGTTTCAAAGCATCTGGCACAGTTATAATTCTGTCTTCTCCAATGATAATATACCCATCATCTTTTGATGGGATAGGTAAAAGTTTCGGATCATTTACATCCAATGTTGCTAATAATTTTTCTGCTTCTGTCATTATTCCCTCCGTACGGTTACAATGATTTCGTTTGTTTTAAGCATCGTCTCTGAATTTTTTCCGACAACAAATACTCGGAAAAAGTTTCCTTCCAACGCTTCTCTTGGAATTGTGCATTTTTTCCCATGTGTTAATGCCTGTGGTTCAAATTCGATATCTCCTCTGGAAAAACCAGCAACTTTTATCATCTTGTCCCATTCGTCAGAAAAATGAAACAAAATATCAAGGGTATCTCGGTTACATTCCATGCTGTTTGGGCCAAGCTGTTCTCCAGAAACATTTAATTCGATTATATTTACCATTTTTCCTCCAAAAAATATCCGGCACCAAACACTATGGTTCAGCACCGGACAAAGATCCATACTATTTGTCAGTAGCTTTCATAAATTCCATACCGCTCGTAAATACTTTGAATAAAATGGAAATACAAATCAATATATCATACCAAGTCGGAGCATTTAATCGACTTCCGATCCAAATTAAGCAAATATAAGCTAACATTACTTTCCTCCTTTATTTTTCTTGCTGTACTGCGTATAGTTTCTTCGCACCGACTGCTCTTCACGTTTTGGATATGTGTAGGTCGTGCCGTCATTTGCTCTATTACTGTCCTGTTTTATATAAGGTGTCCCATCAGTGCCTTCTTCACCAGCAGGGCAAGAAAATGGCGATTTCATCTTCTTCCACTCATACTCGAATCCTTCGGAACCACTGATTTTGATCGCAAGATTGCATTTGTAATACTCGCCGGTTGTATCATTTATATAAATATCCCCGAGAGATCCTGCTGTATTTTTCCCTGGGACCCCATTTCCATGATTAACTCCCATTTTCGCTTTCCTCCCATTAATCTTCCGGATGTTCTTCAGCCGCAAATCTCGCTGAGAATCTATCAATGTCCTGGATAACACACATTGACTGAAGATACGCTGTTCTATGTGGGTTTTTGTTAACCTCGTTATCGTATGGACGGATATCAAGATCAACACTCGCAATGTCGATATCATCAAGGCAGGCGATAGTTTCTTCAGTAAGTTTTACTCTATTCGATCCAGACTTAAGATACACTACCGGCCCCCTTCCGTTAAATTTGACTTTTACAGGCAAATACATAAACGGATCATCGCCTTCTTCTCTAGGCGCTTTAATATGCACATTCCAGCCGATTCCATACTTATTTGTATCTTCGATAAGGGCATTTGCTATCTCCTGATCCTGAATAAGAATGGCGAAATTTCGGTTTCCCTCTGCATTGTATCTGCCACCCTCTCCTTTAAAATTCTTAAAGATAATCATGGCATCGTCAATCTGTAATACGCCTCTCGGTGCAAATGTAAGTTTCATTGTTTTAATCTCCTTTAAAAATTTGTTCTATAAACATGTTGTTAAAATAAGTGAAAATATAAATGATTTTCTTATGTCATCGGCAATCTCCTTTCAGGTGTTTTATATAGAAAGAAATAAGAGCCCTGACTGTGTCTAGTCAAGACTCTTAAACCTATACCTATCTTATTTTTCAGAAAGCTTTTTGATTGATTCATTAATAAGTTTTTCAATCTCTGGATTGTTATCGCAAACACGCTGCAAACCGATTCCGACTTCTAATAAGCCAAATTTTCTTCCAACCGTTGCCCCAGCGATAAAAGTTGCAATAGTTGCTCCTTTCAAATATGTATTAATAAGTATTCATAACAGGCTTTGTATTCACCGCGAGTCAGCCAGGCACAAGACTTCGTATAATATCTTTTTGATGCTCATCAAGATCGTGATACAAAGTAAAACCAGTAGATCCATTATACTCATCTCCGAACTGCTTATAATACATGCTTGCTTTCCAAAGATTCGGATACTCATTCTTATATCTCGTGAGTTCTTTTGCTTTTGCATCATATTCTTTATCGGAAATATAACTGTTATTAAGCTCATAATAAATATAAGAATGAAGTATTATAAATCTCTGCAGAAAATCTATGCGGTCCTTGACTGATAACCGAATGGCATTTCATCTCCTTCCACATCCGCCGGAATATTCATAAAATCTTCCATTCCAGAATTGCTCTCATCGATATATGGATCGTCGGATGCAAACCATTCGGCGTCTCCATACTGATTAATTTCTGCCAGCATTTTATCTACCATATTTCGGTAGAATGAAAGATCAATCTTATCATGGTTTTCAGGGTCTTTTATCATATCGGACTCAACCCATCTATAACCGGTCGAGTTTGCAGCGGCATAATATTTTTCTCCCTGCTTACGTACCAACACGCCACCACCTTCTCCGGCCTTGATTGGCGTAAACTGACCCACTTTACCGACAAAGCGATAGTCATGACCTTCTGCAATCTTATCGTTCAGCCGTGCGCATTCAGATTCAAAAGTTGTGTCTGAAAGCTGACCCTTTTTATACTTAGACTCCAACTTTTCAAACTCTTTCTCATATTCGGATACGTCTGGAAGTTTCTCGTTCATATCCAAATATAAAGCAGATTTAACAGAAAATGTTTCGCACAGGTCTTCGAATTTAATCGGCTCTTTACTGAACAATGTCTTAAACACATACGGAACAGCAAACTGTTTTCCTGTGGCTGTCCATTCCATTGGATGCTTCTTATTATCTTTAGGTACAAATCCGAATGTATTCTGACAATATTCAGGATCTTTATAACGAGCAATATAATCTGCGTCGTTAATCTGGCAAATACGATCGTAGAATGCTTCAAATTCGAATGTGTAAGAATATTTCTTTGCGAATTCGATACAGAAGGCAACAATTTCTTTAGTAGCATTCGCGATTTTGATGGAGTCTGTCTTGATCGCAACGATTTTGAATCCACGTTTCTCAACTTCATCCTGCAGCGTCTTCATGAATAATGCCCCACGCAATGCAACGATGTTATTCTTATTTCGACTATCTCTGAATGGATTATCAAATTTAGCCGAGGTAAGACCATATACTGAATTGATCGCGTTCTTAAGTGCCTGTGCCAGATCAGCCGCCTGCCCTTCATCGTCAAGGAATGGTGCAAGTCTTCCTCCGAGCATATGTCTCGCAGTCTCAAAATCACCTTGCTTAATTGCCACACGGGCATCCAGAATATCTTTGAAGTGCTGAGTATAAACTCCAAAGTAATTCATAGCAACTGCCGAGTTCGGATGTAGCGACTGAATATCAAGAAGCGCAACATTAATATAGATTCCAGCATTCGAGCGAATATAGCCTCCAAATCCAAGATCAATCCCTCGATACATGTTATGAGGCTTTCGATCTTCTCCGAATTGGACAAATTCATATCCAGGAAATGCATTTAATGGCTTAACTTTATGAATCTCATCTTCTGCGAGTCCATACTGTTCGCCTGTCGCTAAATCTGTATACACAAGGCTCGGATGGCGCTCATTTCCAAAAATAATCTTTGTTGTCAGCGAGTTCGTTGTATCATTAACTGTTCCGCCTGCCAAGTTTGCAAGAATCTTTCTGGCAGTAAAGTCACCCTGCAGATGATCGAACACCTTCTCGGTCGCGGTAACATCCCATTTGCAGTATTTTATTACTTCAGACCAGAGTTCTTCTGGAACTGGTTTATCCCATGGCAATCCAAGCTCTTTATGCCCGATACCTAGTTCAATCTCCCATTTCTTAAGAGACTGCTTCTTTGCCGCAAAATCATATACATCCGTATAACCGAGTTTATAGGCTTCGCTAAATAACCCGCTATCTCTGCTTCCTTTTGGAGCATTGATAATCCGCTGGGAAAGATCATAGAGCTCCTCAACTGTATATCCCATCATCCTTGCATACAGCAAATGCCTATCATACTTCCGACCATTGAAGTCAACCAGCTTAAATCTTACAAGATTTTCAATGTCAGATGATTTTGGATTAACCATAGCCACAACCGGTTTGTCTTCTCCTGCCATTTTATAACAAACCAGAAACAGATTTGGGAAGATCTCGATGTCATAAAAAACAAGACAGTCCGAATCACTTTCGTTAACTGTCTCATTCACATCTTCGCTCTTAAATTTCATATCGCCAACAATTTTCATACAGGTTTCCGCCTGATTCGTACTGCTGGCAGCCAGTGCAATAACCGGTCCTTTCATATCGCTTAAGTCATATCCGATCCCGCTCGCATAGGCTTCATCCAAACACTTTTTAATCATATCAATACTTGGCTTTGTATTATGCATAATCTCTTTATTCAAGTGTTTTTTAATGATGGATCGGAGATGCTTTTCATTTTGAATTCCTTCGATATTTACCAATTTCTTTACCCCTTTCAACGGCAACCCTGAACTCAATACGGAGAGTACATGATTCACACATTTAATCAGTTTTCTCCGCAAAGAGCTTTTGCCGGTAAATACTTTTATTTCAATATCTTCGTCGTATATCCTAGACAGTTCCGTCGGGTCTCCGTTGTAAATATAGTGTAGATGGAGCCCTTGACCTCCCTTACTTACCTCCGCATATGTAGGTGGCCATTTGCTTGCGGCTTCCAGATTCTTTTCTAACGATTTATTTCCACTGTCGTCCTTAATATCGAAATCAATAACGATATGATTTTCAGGAAGTTTCACATAATGGAGCTTACTTGTATCAAGATCTGAAAGTTTAGTAGTAATACTATCCCATGGTTTTCCAGGAGTTTCATTTACTGTCGCATACTGAGCTGGACAATCTTTACAGAGTTCATCGAAAATAGATGGCTGTTCTTTTAGATCAATCCATGTCACTTTGTCTTTATTTTTTTCTTTTTTTTTACTTCCTCCGATTTCATTCTCGAAAATATCTGTTCGGAACTGACTGTAATAGTTTAACAGTCGTGATCCGTCTTCTGCATCGATACGATCGTCGTAATCCCAGAAGTAGTTTTTGAGTTCCTCTTTGAAATTTCTCTTCGAAAACGGAAATGAAACTTTGGCATCATCACAGTATGTCTTATACATTTCCCATGCCGACTTTAATGTTGTTCCATTTTGATTTTTGAATACGCTGTAAGAATCGCATACAAAGTTATAGAAATCGTTAGACGCACCGAGCATGGATTTTGGAATATACTCGTCGTAATAGGCAGGATCATCTTCATAGACCTGTAAGCAATGATATGCAATTCCGCCAAGTTCAAACGGAATCTGAGCCATCAAATCTTTGTATTCATCCCCAGGGATTTTATTACCAGTCGGATGTACATCAATGAGTCGCCTTAATAAACCAGACTTTCCATCAGTAATCTTTACTGGCCTGTTTGTTCCCATGAATAAGAAGCATTTGAAACTCGTCTCATACAAGCCTTTAAATTTCTCATTCACACTCATCCTTTCATGTGAAACCAGCGAATTAAGTCTTGTATTATCTTCAATTCGCGATAAATCGCCGTCATGCTGAATTGCAACGAGCGGGTTTGTTTTGAATGGCTCAAGCGCAAAAGCATTATTCGCAGATCCAAGCGCCTTTGCGTCAAATGTGGAATAATACCCTTCAAACAATTGCTGCACAATATTAAGAATTGTTGATTTACCTGTTCCGGCAGCTCCATATAAAACCATAAACTTTTGAAGCTTTCTGGAATCACCTGACACAATAGATCCGATACACCATTCGATTTTATGACGTTCATCATCGGAGTATAGTGTTCCAATAATCCTATCCCATGCATCGTAATTTCCTTCTTCCAATGGATAGCTCAGTCTTTTACTTGCAAAGTTCTCTCTTCCAGGCTTAGTATTGGAAAATATCAATTCTTCATCAAGCATGGTATAATTATCTCGCATCTGTTTTTGACAATACTTATGGAACTTATCGATAGAGCCACTATCAGAATCCCACATATATTTACCAATCAGCGTTGTGTCAAATCGATCACAATTTTGAGTGATAAATTTTTCTATCTCCGCATCAACGAGACGAATGACATCATCTTCATCTGTACTCCACATTTGCTGTTCATTATCCCAAATTGCATAAAAATCTTTTCCTCGAACCATAAGATCATTCGATTTTTTCATTATGAATTTAGGAAAGACTTCGGTTATGCCTGATTTACTCAGTGTCCTTGTCGCTACTTTCATGAAGTCCAACATTCATCATATGACCTCCTTTCATTTTTGCAATATATGAGTCCAAACTTTCTATCTGCCATATTCTCGGAGACTCTTCAGAAACCGTGAAGACAGAATCACCTCCGTAAAGTCGAAATCTTATACTGTTTTTCCCATTTGGAAACCATTCTTCCACGTCAGCAGAAACTTTGGAACCAACCGCTTCGGTAAACAGCTTGTATATATCGTCATGTGCCATTTTGATTACTCCTATACTAATGAATCTAAATACCAGAGCATGGCCATCCAAATCTCCACCTCTCGCAAATCTTGTTGACAATTTCTGATTCGAAAAAGGCTCCCTTTACCATCTGGTTCAAACTCTCGGTTCATAAATTTGTTTATTGTTTCTTTTACATACTCTTCATTGAATAGGCGGTCGCTCATTGATCCAAGTCCTAAATTCGTGACCATCTGCCAGAACCATTGTGACGTTCTATTTCCGATAGTTGGATCATCCATTATATCCTCGCAGCGAATCGCCAACGCAAACATCATTTCTAATACGGTGCACGGACCTTCAATAAGATCCGCAGCACTCTCATCAAGATCGTTATAAAATGTAAATTGACGTCGAAGATTAAAGCCATCTTCCATGCGGTTTTTATCCCTAGCGTCTTTACATTTGAACGGTATTTCGTTCAAGCAATTCAGCAGTTTATCATACGTATTTTCTGGTGCATATCGTTTATGGCATACTATCGAATATATCCATTCGAAATACTCTTTCTTTACTTCTTCAGCAATCATTCGCTTGCACACATTCTATCGGAATATGCTCCATAATCACGCAGAATTTCATAGTGTACTTTCAGCTTACTATTCCGGATATATACTGAGTCTTCTTCATATTCACCGAAATGCTGCGCAAAATTCTGGCCGACTAGCTCATCCGCATTTGTGATAATCTTATCGTGATCATCGGTAAGAACCCCATCTCCCTCATAATATGTGAGAGTAATCGTCGGATAATCCTGTTCCCAAGATTCTTCCGGAGCAATTACTTCCGGTACGTACATATCTTCGCCCTCCTTATTTTCTTCTTTTTCAGATTTGCTCTCGTATCCATTGTTTAAAAGAATATCTTTGAGCTTTTCAGCATCCGCATCTGTCGGCTCATAATTACTTGCCTCATTACATGTTGGCTGATTGTATTTTTCTTCGAAGTGCTCACGCATTGCAGCAATTTCCTCGTTCGTAATTTTTTCATATTTGTCTTTTACAAACTTATAGGTTACTGCAGATCCGGCTACTGTGCCGATAACGAATATGAGTCCTTTGATTAAAATATCTTTATACATGTGGTTCTCCTTTACTTATCCGAGACTGATTTTGAAATCTTTATTGCTTCCAATACCCGCCATTTTATCGGCGATTGAGCTGTAAATTTTGGAAACATGGTCCAAATTGTTGTTAAATTCAGAAAGAATATCGTCCAGCTCATCGTCGAATTTCTCAGCAACTTTCTCCTTTGCCTCTTCTCGGATTTCGTCAGCAATATCATCTGCAGAAATCTTTGCTACTTCTTCCGCAATTTTATTCTTGACTTCCTGCCGAATTGTGGAAGATCTCACGTCAATCTCCGTGCGGACCTTTAAATCAATATCGTCTTCAATTTTCTTTGAAATTTTACGAACCGCATTGGTTGTTTCCTGCTGCACTCTTCTCTCTACCGCCTTGTCGATGGCTTCCTGAACGATATAGTCTGGAACATCGACATCAATTGTTTTCGAGACGTTATCAATTGTTGAATCAAGTTTATCACATATACCATTCAACCTTTTTCTTGATCCATATGCATATCCAAGTCCGATTAATCCAACGACGAATCCGCCGAGTCCAAAAATAAATTCGAAATTGTTATCTTTCATTTCTTCTTTTCCTTTCCTTAGAAAAACTCTTCAAGATTGAGATCAAACTCATCGTCAATATTTGTAATTAACACCTCTCCATACTTGTTATTTCTGCAAAATTCAAGAAGTGTTTTGATTCTCGGTTCATTGCAATTTTCATATATTACTTTGTCATAGCGAAGGGCGAATGAACAAATATCTTTCCAAAGCTTTTCATTTGTCTCAAGCTTAACAGCTAAATTTGTATATCTTTGGTGTGTGAGTAAATGTTCTACTAAGGTCTCTCTCATTTCTTATTTTCATCCTCGATGCGTTTATTCTTGCTCTCCGGTATTGTGTTATTAATATCGGCAATTTTATCTTTGCCAATATTTAACGTAATAACTGTCAATGCAAATCCCCCAAACATCAGTGATATGCTCATTAATATACCGCCAGCGATATGACGCTTTTTCCGAGTACCTAACGAGCGATCTAACACCGATAAAATTTTTTCAAATTTTTCCACACGCACCAACTCCTTCTTATGTATTAACTTAAAAGTAAAGCCATGCCACTTACAAAGCAAATACCAGCCAAAGTCAATAATGTCGCAGCTAATTTATTATGCATTTCGTTTTGCCCTTTCGATTTCTGTTGAAAAAATATAATATTTGCCATTAAGCCTGATTCCTTTTATTTTTCCGATGCTCAATAATGCTTTGACACCAGCTAACCCGCATCCAAGTTCTACAGCAGCTTTATCCAATGGCACTAAAAATGGTTTTGTTTCGATTTCCACATCTTCGAGATGGTTCTCAAGAATATAAATGATTAAATCTCTTCCTGTCATTTCTTATTTGCCAACTATATCGTTCCTTTCTGACAGTAAAATAACCCTCGGCCTGTTATAGCCAAGGGCTATCATACATATCTTTATAATAATCTCCTGTCCCAAGACCTACTCTTCAAATCATCTCAAGAATGTTGCCATCAACGTTGAAATCAAGGAGGATTGTTCTCTCATATCCATTTACGAAAGAACGTTTTCTTTCATCGGCAATATCATAAATTCCGAAGTCAATAAAATTATCACCAATAGGATTCTTTTCATCATAAATCCATCCCACAACCTGTCCGGCTTGTGTACGTGGAATTCCGAGCATATCGTACACTTCATTAAGGAACAGATGCCCTTTTGATTTGAAGAGGTCATTTGCATAACGCTGCTGATCTTTCAGGAACATTAAGTTAAATTCTGGATCTTTTGTCCAACCTGTACATCCATCATCGAAGAAACGAGCATAATCACTCGTTAAGTTTGGATCAGCTACATCAACTGTTTCTTTTACAACTGTTTCTTTACCATTTGCATCTGTTACTGTTTTCTCGATTTCTTTTGCCTTGATATTATATCTCAGCTCTCTATCAACCTCTTCTCCAAAACGCTCCAGAACTCTGCCACGATATTCTTTAAAGCCTTTATCAACTGCTGTATACGCCGCTGCCAGTGCAATATTTCGTTTGCGGAGAATATGATGACCACCAATGATAGCAGCAATAGACACTGTTCCAAGGACAACAGCCGGGCCATAAAGTTTTACCAATTTCACTCCTGCCTGTGTATATACAATTGTAAGATCTTTTTTGCTGTCTTCAACGGTATATTCTTTTCCTTCGGGAATTTTCTCTGGATGTTCCGTTACATCATGAATTTTGTCAACTGTATCTTTCGTCTCTGCCAGAACATCGTCCAGTTTTGTAGTTGCTTTGCACGCCATTACAGCACTTGCCACAACGCCCACAACACCTGCTCCAACAAGAATTTCAGGACTGTGTTTCTTGAATTTGAATCCTACTCTATAGAATTTGCGAGTCAATGTATTCATAATTTCTGCTTTTTTCATGATTACTTATTCTCCTTTGTTTTGTTTTTAGATTCTTCAATCTCTTCATGACGGATCAATCGCTGCAGGTACCATTCCGCTTTTTTAAGATCCTCGATGCCATTCTTCTTTTTCCAACGTGATATGTATTTGATGACATTTCCAGTACATACTGCTTCGATTCCTGTAAGATCCTCAGTGAACGCTTCGATAGCATCGATCGTCTCAAGACCGTTTTTAGTTTGATAATGTTCAGGTCTGTTTACATTATCATATTTTGATTCCCATTGAGATGGGCGTGTTATTTCTGATCCATCATCCGCTATTGCCGACACGCAATCACAGCATACGTATGGCGTTTTATTGTTAGCGCAATTATTGCAATCAAAATTTTTCATTTTATCCTCCTAATCGATCGGCATTGCTTTTGGCAGTTTGATAATGTATCCGTCATACACCCTTACCGTCTCGGCAGTGCGAATATTTGTCCATCCGTAATTGGCGCTTGTCCACGGCGCTTGAAGATCCGCCATGTCGTACATGTCTGCAATTGTGACAAATCCGTATCTCTTGATGGCGTCGTTCATCTGCTCACGGACTCTTTCGGCATCGACTCTGGTCTCAAAAATGATATCATCATAATCGAATCTTCTTCCGGAATTATATCTATCTCGATCATCACGATCGTCTCTGTAATCTCTTCGGTCATCGTAATAACTTCGATAGGACACTTTGCTACCGCTTCTGTTTCGGCTGTTTCCCTTTCCTCCGTCATAGAAAAGCATATCAATTCCACCGGTAACAATGTCTGCGATAGCTTTCTTGATCGCCGGAACTAAAACATCCAGAACAACATAAGACTTGATGTTTCCGGCATCTTCTGAAATGAACATATTTGCTAACTTACGTCCTTCGTTTTTCCTGGTCTTTACTTTACCGTTAACGACCTTTTCAATTTTCTTTTCTTTAGAAGCTTCTTCTTTGCTTCTATGTGAATTCGGCTGATAGTCTTTCATTCAAACCTCCTCATTAATCTACCATTTTGATTGATCCAGGCAATGAAATATTCGTGCCAGCAATCAGATTCATCTGCTTTTTCACCTGATATGTAAGATTGCTTCGTGCCTTTCTTTCAGATCGGGCAACCGTTTCACCTTTCCATTTTGAGGCTACACATTTTCCAAAATGCACAACTGGCCCACAGTAGCTATATGTATGATATTCATCCATAGGCATCCTCCCAAAAAGAAAAGGGAAATACCTTGTTCAGGTACCTCCCTCGATTCGCATTACTCTTCTTCATTTGTTTCTGTGTCATCAACTTCTTCAGCTTCGACATCTGCCACGATTGATTCTTCATCAACCTCTTCGTCTGGCACTTCAACCCATGCAAGTTTGTGACGTTTTCTTTTCGGTTTATCGGAATTCTTAGCCTTAAGTTTCTTATACAGCCCAACGCCTACCGCTGCAACTGTAGCAACTCCTGCTATTGCCAGTCCGATAACTTTTCCAGATCCGCCTTCAACCTCTTCATAGATATTATCCTCAGACTCTACCGGTCTCGGATCTTCGTTCTCGATTGTCTCCATTACTTCTTTTTCTTCGTTCATGATTAAATCCTCCTTAGATTTATAATGTTTTCTCATTAAAGCCGTTGTAAATTTCGCGTATTAGAAAATTGAAAGCCCGTGTTCACGAGCCTTCAACTAGAAACTTATTTTTTAGATATAATTTTCATAATAATTTTTCCAAATGCAAAACCTGAAGCATAGCAGATTGCTCCTAAAATTATCCCTTTATTTTTACCAACTGCTTCTCCGATCTTATACCAAGATTCCAAATTAGACCTATCCCAATCACTTCGACTGCATTCAAGTTCATCTAAGTTTTTTAAAATAGCTTCCTTCTCGTCATCAGTAATATTTTCTCGGGTAAGACATTTGATAAAATCATCATGGATTTTCTCGTAAACTTCTCTGATACTTGCTTCTGTTTCCATAATTTCTTTTGCTCTTTTTACCATAATTATTCTCCTTTATAAAAAATTATTTCTATAAGGGTCTTTGTTTCTGACGCGTGATATAGATCTATTAGAAATATCGATCGAAATCATATGTTGGCGCTTTTAGAAAATCAAGTACTAGGCACGGTTCGCCTTTTTCCGTTACCTGCGCGCTGATATCCAGCTCAATGTTTCCATCCGAAATATTCCATCCTATATCGTCACTGATTGTCGTATGCCTCAATCCAAGCTCATCATATAACTGACTGAGTGACGCGTACGTTTCACTGCCATATCCCATTTTCCAATTGAGATCATTTACAGCTTTCTTTACAGTATTGATATCTGACTTAAAATATCTCGCCGATAACGGATCGAAGAACAGAGACGTTCCCGTATCGGTGACAATGACTTCTGTTTTACTTGGTGGAATTTCTTCAATCTTATCTTTGGCAATGCTATCTCTGATTGTTTTCTCTTTCTTTTCTCCAATCGTCTCAACGACTTTTTCTTTATACTCAGACAATGCTGTTGTAGAGAGCTGGTATGCGGTTGCAAGTGCTGCATTTCGTCTCATATGTACAGAATTAGCTCCAATAAGACAAGCCACAGAGCATACTCCGGTTACTGCCGCAGGAAGATATGGTTTCCATCCGAGCTTTACATACTCAATAGGACTGATTTTGATCCCGCCTTCTTCGCTCCATTTGCGCGCTTCTTCTACTGTGGCTTCATGAAGTCTTGCCTTTTTCTCTTCTTCGATGAGATCCAATACCTTTGGAGTTGCTTTTACAGCAAGGATTGTTGTCGTAATCATTCCGGCAATGCCGATTCCTGTGAGAATTTCTGGACTGTGCTTCACTACTTCTTTTTTAGCCATTTTGATTAATCCTGGCTTTTTAAATGTTTTCATGATGTTCTCCTTTGAATAATTTTTAATATATCAAAAACAAAAGAGAACCCTCGTGGGGTTCCCTATTTGTCCTGATTCTGAAGTTCCGAAACTGTTTGTTTCAATTCTTCAAATTCCTCATCTCTTTTCTGTTCCTCAATTGCATCTGCTGTCGCCGCAATACCTGCGCCGATTGCCATCACAATTCTGATAGACTTCTTAAAGAGGGGTGATTTAATTAAATTATTGATTTTCATTTTTTCAGTTCTCCTTTCATCATTTCATTAAAGGATGTGTTTCTGTCGCGACAATACAAAAATATCATCAAATATTGTCACCTGCGTATTGAAAAGAAAAGAAGAAATATTACAGGATTTGAACCCATACCTCCAGAATAATCTGGTGTTCTACCATTAAACTATCTATTTCTTCCATTAAAGGCTATGTATTTTTCGCGAATCTATTTCGAAAAGATAAGAGGCCCGTTATTGAGCCTCATTCTCCTTTCGTTTAATTTTTTGTTCAATGGATTGCTTCCAATCATTTGCTTTTGCCGCTACTGCTGATCGTACTTCCGGGATAGCCAGTGCTGATCCGACAACTGTAATTGCCGGAACAACGATTTGTCCAATCCAAAGTCTTACTTCTCTCATAGTATCAATGTTTTTACGTTTCATTTTAGAATCCTCCAATTGAATATTTTTCATTAAAGGCAATGTAATTTTAGCGAACTATCACAGATAATAATCCTGCCATTCGATCCCTGGCTCATACATGCACTCGATAATATAACATTCCAGTCCATCATCCATGACAACTTTTCTATGATTAAAATCAATCCAAAATATCCCATCATCACCGTCCGCTATC
This sequence comes from Blautia sp. TM10-2, assembly GCF_003480845.1. Classification (NCBI taxonomy): domain Bacteria; kingdom Bacillati; phylum Bacillota; class Clostridia; order Lachnospirales; family Lachnospiraceae; genus Blautia; species Blautia sp. TM10-2. Next base: position 28,648 of record NZ_QUJZ01000001.1, read on the forward strand.
CATCCGAGATCAGCACCGTAGTCTGTATTCTCAAGTCCCAAGAAATCATAAAACTCATTTAGGACCGCATAACCACGTAATACATAATTTCGATTCAAATGATATTCCGCCATCAAAACCTGTTCGAGTGGAGCCTCGAAATACCTTCCACAATACGTATCGTAGAATAGACGCGGTTCCGAATAATCTTCTTCCAAATATTGTGTGCAATCACTAAGTAACGTATTGGCATGAATATATGTGGGCTGTGCTTTTTCAGCAGCGATTGCTTCTACGATCTTATCATGTGTATCTTTTCCATACATCTCGATTAACTTTCTTCGGTAGCTTTTATATGACTGATCTAAAAAGTTATATGCTCCAATCAAAGCTGCCTGCTGTTTTCTCGAAAGGATTGCTGAACCGATAACGCATCCAATTGTAGCTACGCCTACAGCAATCGTTGGAATACATACTGGGGCGATAGTTTTTATTGTTTCGATAGTTGTCAATTTTTCATCCTTCTCAGCCTCTGCCTTTTCAATTAGCTCAGTCGCCTTAATTGTCGCTTTCGCTGTCATAACCGTTGTCGCAATAACTCCGACAGTCCCAATTCCAGCAAGAATGATAGGGATGCTTCTCTTAATTTTTAGTTTCTTCATATAGCATTTCTCCTTTCTTAACTATATCTTCTTCGTAAAAGACCATCGGATCTGTCTCATTAACATCTGTTTCTCCTAGGTTTACGCATACATAGCCTCCATCTTCATAAATGTCCGCTATTCTTACTGTGACTGCTATAATGTCTCCAATATTATGTTTCAACTGTGCCTCCATTCCAGAATGATGATATCATCTATTCTTACATGCAGAATAAATGCCAGAGCAACTAAATTATCTACTGTTGGCAACGACTCACCATGACGCCACTTATATATAGCATTGGGATTTTCAAAGTCGAAAAACCTCTGAAGCATACGCACTGTGATTCCAGCTTCATTCATTAGATGTACGATGTTTTTACCAGTTGCCTTCATATTTATTGAGAAATCTGAAATATTCACATTATTCATTTTGAATTTTCTCCCTGCAATTATCGGCACATCACAATAATTAAACCGCCAACAACGATGGTATCCGAATATGGGATATTTGATCTGAGGATGTTGCTAATCTCATTTAAAGTATATCTTGTCTGAAAACCCATATACTCAGTTGTCCCATTATTGCAAATATGTATAGGGTTTAAAGGTTTCATCTTTGAAGATATGAGTTTTCTAAGAAAATTACTCTTCTTCTTTGGAATGCATATAGTTACGGCTCTTTTAAATCTGATCATTTTGGGATTCCTTTCAAAAAAAAAATTGAGCCAATGTTACAGCTCAATTTTCAGAATCAATTAATTTTGTTACCTTTAATATTGCCGAGTCATCAATGTTTCCATCTACATTAATATGAAAATATATTTTTCCATTTTTCATTTCTAGTTCAATCTCTTTAATATTGATATCAGGTTTAATACCCATATTTTTATATATCGCCTTAGAAATTATTCTTCCTAAAATACTTCTCATCATTTTTGTAGATAGTTTTATTTTCATCTCATCCATGTTTGTCTCCTTTAATCTTTATTCTATAAAAGGGAGCGTATTTTTCGCGAGACTGGCAAAATAAGAGGCCTAAATTCAAAGACCTCTTATTTTTTTTTTTCACAAATGTCGTTTAGCTAATTCTTCTGCCACTTTTTTTGCAACCATATTCATCATAATTTTCTCCGTATTACCTTTCACTGCGAGTGTCAGCCCAGCGCTGATAATAGTTGTTATAAATTTTGCATATTTTATTACTATTGGTGACATATAAATACCTCCTTTCTCATAAAGGAATATGTAATTTTCGCGAAAGAAAAAGAGTCTCAGTTTTTCCAAGACCCTTTGATCAAATATCAATTTATAAGTTTTCTTCCGCATTTTGGACAATATCTGAGCGTAATGTTCATATGCACTAAATCATTGCCTTCTTGATCATTCAAGCTTAATCGTAATTTTGGTTTATGTTCATCACCATCTAGTATCCAAGCTTCTAACGTCATAGCGTTGAACACTGATCCTATTCTTACTTCTTTCGACTTAATCGGTTTAGTAATTTCTATTCCATCTCCAAATTCATCCGGTTTGCAAAATTTACACATAAATAAATTCCTCCTTAAAATATTCTTTCATAATACCCCATGTAAATTTCGCTAAATCTCTCTACGATCAAAGCATGTCTCCCATCGTTCTTTTTTAATCGGCTTGATCTTTAATGCCCACATGAGTTGGCGAATACTTACTGTCGGATATAGATTATCTGATGGTTCCCCAGATCTCTCGTCAAAAAACTTTTTGAATCCTGGATGGAGGTATACCGTATTCACCAGCCATGGGTCTATTTCTGTCCACCAAGTTTTCTTTGTAACTGGATCATACCGTTGCTGTATAACCGCCAAACCCTTCGAATCCATTTTGAATAATGTGCACTTATCGTATACCGGATGGTTACAGGAATATGTTTCTCCATACATTGGTACATATATCGTCGGTTTTTCATAAAAATATCGCATTATTCATACTCCTTTTAAAGTAAAAATTAAACTCTATTTTAATTTCTTAAAGTCTATTTTAATTTTTTCTCGCGTATTAATATAAAATAATAATAAAAAAAATGACAAAAGAGCCCTTGTTAGAGCCCTATTGCGATAATTTTCTTCACAGATTGCATATAAATATGTACTTTCCTTTGAAATTCATCCTTATATGATACACTATGTCTACCTCTATAATTGTCATATCTTGGTCTAACGTAATCACCCATCTCAATTATCAGCATAGCTTGCTCGATCCGTTCAATCGTATCCTGACGAATCTGCTCGCCTTCCTCAAATTTGATTAGTGACTCCGTTCCAACACCGGACAACTGGGCAAACGTGTACTTATTCAGATTGTACTTCTTATAAAATTCCTTAATCTCCATATTCATATCCTCCTTATAATTTTCATATAAGGATAAGAATTCGTCGCGAAAAAGAAAAGCCCAGGAATATTTCACCCAGGCTTTTACCTTAGTTGAATTTTCTAGCTCTAACATCTAAATGATAAATTTTCTGTTCGATATCTAATACATCCATTCGATCAAGATTGACAGCTTTCGCAATTTCGTCCGTACTAAGACCTTTACGGTACATAGCTTCGACTTTCCTGTAACTGTCATCCATTTTTTTTTGTCTCGTAATAAATATTGCCATGCTTAAATCCTCCTTTGATTTTATTGCTGTATTTCTATAAAGAGGTATGTATTTTACGCGAAAAGAAGAGATCCCATGTGAGATCTACTTCTTCTAAACTCTTAGTTCATATCGAGCATATCAAAGTATTCATTGATCGAATCCATAATTTGTTCCATCTTTACATCTGCGATTGTTGACTTTTGTTTACGATAATGTTCGGTATAACTGTCGGAATGACTGCGATTATATATCGCTGCCTCCATTCGCTCCTCCTCAGTTTCGTAAACCAATCTTTCATCCTCGATTGTGTAACGATCTCCAAATCTGTTTTCTTTTGTAATTGTAACTTTCTTCGTATACATAATACGTACCTCCTTCGTTTTTCTATAAAGGGATACGTAATCTTCGCGAAGAAAAAGAAGAGGCTAAGTTTTTCTTAACCCCTCCATTTTGAATCTACTTTTTCGGAATCAGTTTATTGATCCATCCACGGCCCATAATGGTTGTGATGGTTCCGGTTTCTTCAAACTTGATTGATTTGATTGTCCCCCAGACTGCCGTTCCTGTAGTAACCACCAAAGCGGCCAATGTTAAACCATTCTTTATCCTTCGATCATTTCTTTCATCTCGTTGCTGTTCTTCCTTAAACTTCTGGTCAGCCTCATGCTGCTGTCGTTTTAATTCCTGTTCAGCCTCGATCTTCTTGATCTCAATAGCCCGGTCATAAAGCTTAGTAACACCATCAACCGCAATTTTGTACTCATCAGTTCCGAGTTTCATATCTTTCAATACTTCCATTTCGTCACCAATCTCGCCATTAAGTAACTCTTTGATTTCATTCATACTTACATCCTCCTTAGATTTTTTCATTATAGGCTTTGTTATTTTGGCGAATTGTCTTTTAGCAAAATGATCTTATTTTTATCAAGAAGTTTCGGACTCTTGCTCACACTGATACAGATCTTGTAGAAATCCTTATAGTCTGGATCATCCATCTGTTCAATTTTAAAGGCACCATATCCGGTCTTGTAATTCCTTTCAATAATGAATGTCATAATACATCCGATACAAACGCCGATTCCAAATGCAATAAAACCTCCAGTCATGTGATTTCCCTCCTTTCGTCACTTTGTTTTATGAAAAATCCCACCCGGGAAATTTTCACCCTACGAATATACAATCATTCAATGTAACCCATGTCCGTAAAAAGAAAAAGGAAGGCTTTGTTAAGCCCCCCGTTTTTTGGCCATAAATATCGGAATCTGAATTTCTTTATTTGGTTTCAATTCCTCAACTGCATGATTCTCATTGCACAGATTAAATATCAAATCAGCCTCATCCATATAATTGCTGTGTATAATATTAATGAGTTTCGTGTAGTCTTCTTCTTCTCCTACGCCACTCTTCAGTTTATACGCAATATCGATAAGCTGAGTATATTTATCTGTTGCCGCTGTCATCATTGCATTAAAATTTGTCTCCATGAATATTCTCCTTTGTTCTCGATTTTATTTTTTTCATAATATGCAATGTATAATTCGCGATAAAAAAAAGAGAGTCCAAATAGAACCCTCTTTACTATCTCTATAAAAGGCAATGTATTTATCGCGATATCAATCCCTGGCATTACTTAGTAGCCAGAAAAATTTGCGATATCTGTCATAATACATATCTCTCCCACACGGCATTTCCAATTTTGAATGCAGATATGTATATGATAATTCTTCCGTCACGGCACGTAATATGTATGATCCAAGTACATGGTCTGTCCGGTATGCAGTCCGCTCTATTAACTCTATTCGCTCAGCATAATAAGCTTTCAATACCGCATTCCGACCGGTCCGATCAGATGCAAGATTCGTGCATGGACTCATTTCAATGATAGATGCCGATCCAGGACTATCGTTTATGGCAGCATACGCTTTTTTCCATATAGGATACTGAAGGCAAAAATGTTTTAACTCGTAATATCGGTGCTTACTTATCCAGTATTTGTTGTTTTCTGACAACTCAGCTCTTATTACTGTCCCCATTTTGAATTTTCCCCTTCGTTTTCTTTCTCTTTTCTATCTCAACTTTCTTCATAAATTTTATCGTTGCTTCCCTTATTCTTTCGCGATCAACGTCCCCTTTAATTCGTATAATCGCATCGTTGTATTTATACTCCTTCATGTGGAAACCCTAACTCAGAAAGATGTCAGATGCTTCGGAATTGGTTAGTTCCAAAATTTCCTTTATTTTTTCTGCATCGCCAATAGTCATCGGGCATATTCCGTTGATTTTATCGTAGAGCGATGATTTACTAATACCAATAAGACTTGCTGTTTTCGACACTGATAATCCCTTTTCACGTATTCTTTCTTTTAACTTTGTTGCATTCATGACTACTTTCCTCCTTTATTTGTTGCATATATGCATACTCAAACATTAACATTCGTTACGTATTTTGTCAAGAGTTTATATGCATTTATGCAATATTTTTAAATCTAGGTTAGAAATATGTTGCATGTATGCAACTTTTATTGTATTATATAGTTGAGTTCATCAATAGAAAGGAGATCGATATGAATATAGGAGAACGTATAAGAATTTTGAGACAAAATCTCAATATGTCAATGGAAGAATTGGCAAACATCTTAGGGAAAAACAAGGCCACAATCTATCGGTATGAGAAGGGAGGAATTAATACATTACCGTTAGATATATTAAGGCCTCTTGCAGACGCTTTGCAGACTACGCCTGAATATTTGCTTGGGTGGAACGACGAAGATGCTGTAAATGTCGGCGATATTGCAAAAATGTTACGTCTTAAAAGCCATATGGGTCTGGAAGAATATTCTGAAGAAATAGGCATATCAGTCGATGACTTAAAAAAATATGAAAGCGGAGAACGGTGTATTTCTAGGAACACCATGGAAAAAATGATAAATTATTCTCCATTCAAGCAGTGGAGTGAAGAGTTTGGCGATACAGTATTCAACGATTCTGAGTACAATAAAATCGCTGAATACGCCAGATTTATGTTATATCTGAGAAAAAATAAAGGAGATGACAGTACATGTTAAAATATAATTCTGAAACGAATCTCGACTCCGATATTGACTCTGACATTGATAAATATGCCATATATCTTAGAAAATCCAGAGCAGACCTTGAAGCTGAAAAAATAGGTGATGGTGAAACCCTTGCAAGGCATAAGAAGATTCTTACCGATCTCGCGGCACGAAAAGGACTATACGTTTCAAAAATATATGAAGAAATTATTTCCGGAGAAACGATTGAGGCAAGACCTGAAATTCAAAAGCTGATACAGGATTGCTATGATGGAAAATATCGAGGAATACTTGTCGTCGAAGTTACTCGATTGTCTAGGGGAAATCAAGGCGACGCCCAGACAATAATGGACTGCTTGAAATATTCAAACTATAATAAAGGACTGCTTGTTGTGACCCCTACAAAAACGTATGACATAGTCCATTCGCAAGAAGATGAAGAATATATGGAATTTGAACTCTTCATGTCTCGCAGAGAATACAAAATGATAAAAAAGCGCCTTGAACGAGGACGAATGCAAGCCATTGTTGAAGGAAACTATATGGCATCGCATAGGCCATATGGTTATAATATAGTCAAAACAAAAACTGGAAGAACACTCATCCCAAATAAGGATGAAGCTCCAATTGTAAAACTAATTTTTGACTTAGCTGCTGACAACGTCCCTCTTCTGACCATTGCAAGGCGTTTAAAAGATATGGGGGTTCCAACATATAATGGCGACTATTATTGGTCAAGAGTTAGTGTAAAACGAATACTTGAAAATCCTGTATATATTGGAAAAGTGCGGTGGAATAATCGAACAACCATAAAAACAATGGTTGATGGCAAGATCGAAACCAGATTAACGACATTAAATAAAAATCACTATATGGAATACGATGGCAAGCATAAAAAATACGCACTAACAGACGAGGAGACATTTGCTAAAGTAAATTCAAGGCTTACGGAAACTAGAACAAAATACGACTACAAATTAGTAAACCCTTTAGCCGGTCTCCTTAGGTGCAAAAAATGTGGAAGAGTTATGAATCTCAGGACATATGATAGCAGAAAATACAACGTTTCGCCAAGGTATAACCATGACGGCTCTCCTTATTGCAAATTAAGTTCCGTCATGTATACAGATGTCATTGATACTTTAATTCGTGCCCTTGAATTATATATTGAAGATTTTAAAATCGAAATCAATAACGATTTTCAGCACGATGATACGAATATTCAAATGCAGATTCAAACATTAAAAAGAGAGGAAACGAAACTAAAGCAAAAAATAACAAAACTATTTGATTCATGGGAAAACGGAATATTAAATGATAATGAATTCATCGAAAGAAAAGTAATTAATAATGAATCATTAGAAAACATACAAAGACAAATACGTGATCTTGAAAAATCAATACCTGAAAAAATCGACTATAAAGAAAAGATCATTTTACTATCTAATGCAGTGGAAAGTCTACGAGATGATACAGTCAGTGCTAAAATTAAAAATGATTATTTGAAAGAGATCATCTCTACGATAGAATATAGTCGCGAACGTCCAGGTGAATTTATACTAGATATAGAGCTTCTCTGATACCTACTACCACATATAGTAGGTATTCTTTAACACATACATATCCATCATAAGTATCTTCCTTTCGACAGATGACAGGGAACGTTCGCTGTGTAACCAAATTCCGAAGTATTCCACGGCACAACAGTTATTCCCGTTTCCCGGGATGCTCCATGCCAGTTGTTGTACGTACTGGAAGTATCGTTTACAAAATTATCCGGCCATTTTTTCGGTGCTTTCACTCCGCCGCCGGGACCAGTTACCGCGTCGTTAGTGCCTCCATCATAGAAAATCATCGTCTGGGAATTTCCTTCAAAGGTAACTGTAACCCAGCCTTCCGAATTTTCCGGAGTTGTTCCACCGTCCGGCTCAGAGCCGCGTCTTGCCGACCAGATCGCTTCTGTTCTGGCATCGTAGACGATTCTGGCATCTGCCTCCTTCGTCAGATAGATATGTTCTGTCTCATCAGCCAGATAAAAGCCCTGCTTAAAGTCCAGATCTGAAAGTGTAAAATATCCTTTCACATTCAGCGGATTTCCTTTACTGTCGTAATAAGCAAACCGTACCTTGATCCAGAGCAGACCTTTAATATCAATGACCGGCTTATTGTGGTCAATCGCCACGACTACCGCATCCACGTCCTCATACCCTGATGGTACAACCGTGTTCTGCCAGTCTTCCAGCCAGATCCGCATCGTTACATTTTCCCCGTGGCACTCTCCAACATTCGTATATTCCGCATACATTTTTCCTTTTTTCGACTCCAGCGGCGTGAAGGAACGGAGATTACTCCATCCCTTTACATCGGCCGCCGGCCACCATGTGGAACAGCATTTCGAATGGCTCTCTCCGTTTTTGCAGAACAGATTGTCCCAGGTACTTCCATCTGTACTTCCAAAACGGATTTTTGTCTCACTTCCGATCAGCGGGGTAAAATCATATCGGCCGTCAATAACAGAGTCCGATGATACAACTTCTCCGATTCCGGCTTTCGAAAGAGAAGGAAGACTCGTAAGACTCGAAGCCAGAACATCTTCCCGAAAACAAAATCCCAACAACAGCAGAATTCCTGCGATAAACCAGAAGCTTTTCTTTGCTCTTTTCATTCTTTCCTCCTTTCAGACCGGCCCGCGGTAAGAAACAGGAAGGCTCCTGTCACGGCAATTCCAATGGGGACCGCTGCTGACGGATCGCGCAGACCTGTTTTTGGCGCGCTGTGCCAGATAGAGGGGCCTTCTTCCTGCGGCAGATCTTCTCCTTCGACAGAAAAAATCCATTTTACCCCGCTTTTCCGAAGTGCCCATTCATCTCCAAGTTCTGACGGCACACGGATTGAAAAACAGATTTCTTTCCGTTCATCTGGACTGCATATTCCAAGACTTTTTGCTGCCCATAGTCCCTCACTCTCTAAATCACCTTCATAAATCACGCTGTCTCCCTCTCGTATTTCCAGTTTCACCTTGGAAAGCAGTTCTTTTTCTGTTTCACTGAGTTCTTCCGGAAGTTCCGTCCGCAGAAAAAATTCTGCACGGCTTGCTGTCGTGTTCACCAGTGTGAACGTATCTTCCCATTCATCTCCCGGCATCAGCACTGGAAAGTTCCGAAAGAAATTGTCGGGTGCCAAGATCAGATTCCGCGCTGCTCCTTCGTACGAAACGGTGAGGAAGCTCTGCTGCGAAACCTCCGAAACGGTATTATCCGCCTCGTGGACACACTGTTCAATTTCCAGTTCTTCTCCCCACGGAGCTTCTGCCGTAAAATCCGGCGTCACATTCGCTGCCTGTACGGCCTCCGCCTGGATTTCAACGGACAGCACCTGTCCCTCCGCCTCACTGGTCCACGCAGATGGAATGGTGATTGTACGGAAAAAATCGACAGATTCCTGCTTTCCCAGCACTTTTGGATAATAATAATACTCTCCTGCTTTCAGCCAGACGTCCTCGATTCCCCCAAGGTCCTCTTCCCCCAGACGGTAATCCTGCGTTTCTTCCTCATCAAACACAGGCTTTACCCGGACATAGCATGGTTCAGCATAATTGGTGATCCGCGGAATTTTTGAAATCACCTGGGAAGGCAGTACAATGCCGTTTTCCGGTCCCTCATACTTCTTTTCTCCATCCCCGTCTTCCTCATATTCCCAGATTCCAATATTTACATCTCCGACAGCTATTTTGTTAATGGTCTCAACACTGCTCCGGTAATATGCATACGTTCCGCTGATTCCCATCAGAAGACTTGCCGCCGCACATCCGATCCTGACGCGTTTTCCTTTCATGTCTGACCACCTCTCTCATAAGCATCCCATGCCTCCCGATAGCCGTGAAATACCATATTCCCCTTCTGGATCTGCACCGATTCCTCATAGACCGAAACCTCAAGTTCTTTCTGTTCCATTTCTTTTGCAACGCGGATTCCGGTAAACAATTCCGTCGTGCTTTCGCCTTCTGAAACCGGTTTTTTGTAATAATAGTAGTCATCTTCTCCTTTTACCCAGTTTTCCGTATCAAGTCCCTCAATCGCTTCAATTGGTTCACTGAATATAAGTGCCGCACGAATATAGCAGGCAACGGAACCTTCATTTCTGATTTTTACTCTCTTTACCACACTTTTCCCTGGCGGTACGGGCGTCGGTGTCGGAAATTCTTCATCGATAGTACTTGTATTATGTCCGAACACCATACGATTCCAGACACTCTCGTGATCTGTAAAATACGCCGAAGTTCCCGGCAGCAGCCAAATGGCTGCCGCCATCGTACACCCGGCCGCACCCGCAAGGAAAAACAGCCGTTTCGTCTTTTTCTTCATCTTTTGTCCCCCAGAAAACTGCTTAAATTCCAGGTGCTTCTGTCTGTTCCGGCTCCGACTGCGGTGCCGTTACCTGCCCCTTCTGCCCATTATTCTGATTTACATACTTCTCCCAGGCCTTTGCTGCCCGCTCGGCAGCCGTACTTCCCTCACCGGTATTCAGCGCCTGGATTGCATAATAATTGATCGGAATATCGACCTCTTTTTCATCCAGCTGCCCTTCCACGATATTAGCTGCTGTCACGCTCGTAAATAAAGGATCCGTCGTTTTGCCAGCTGCAAGCACTTCATTGTAGAGATATGTATATACCATCGAATTGTTCTGTTTTTTCTTGTACATCAGCACCCATTTTTTCGAAAGCTGATTCATCGAAAACAGTTCCGTATCGACGGCTGCCCCGCCGTTTAAACGGTTTCCGGATGTATCTGCAACGATCACTTTTGCGATTGGTATGGAAACATCCATATAGACGTAAGAATCATTTTTACCTTTATTTTTGATACGCGGGTCCTTCGGAATCACCTGGGTCGGCACAATATGATTGGTCTTTCCGTCCGGATCCGGTGCGTACGATGGTTCATTTCCTTCGATATCTACTTTTCCCACAACAAACTGGTTCGTCACAGAATCCTTATCCGTCAGATACGCCAGTGTTCCGCCCGCTGCCAGGGCTCCTGTCAGAAGCAGTGATGCTGCCCAGAATACGATTTTCCGCTGTTTTTTCATAGATCAATTCCTCCTGTTTTCCTAAATAATTTTGCTAATTCTTTTTATAACTTGTTTTCCTGCATGATTTTTCTACCGTGCCAAAGCTGCCGGATTGTAAAAAGCATCACCGCTCCCACGGCCAGAAAAAAGAGTGTTCCTCTCTGCCGGAGCCAGACGATACCAAAGCCAAGCCAGGGAAGAGCTACGATCACATTCCCGATCACCTGTTTTTCCAAAACGATGCCTGCATCTTCCTCCGCGTTGGCATCCCCCTTAGTACAGTATCCTTCCTCGCTCTTTTCCACGATCCGGTGTGTCACCACCATATTTCCTCTCCGGTAGGTAATCACATCCCCCGGATTCCATTCCTTCTTCCGTCCATCCACAACCACAACAGATCCCGTCGGGATCTCCGGTTCCATGGACCCGGACAGTACGACATAGGCGCAGAAATACTGCATCAGATACCATCCCGCCGCCAGAAAAAGGAAGGAAAGAAAGCCCTGCAGCCCCAGTTTTCCTTTTGCTTTCATTTGCTCCCTTCCGTCGATGCGGACATCCAGACTGTCATTTTTGCACGCAAAAAACAGAGGATAGCATTTACCCTCTGTCTCAGAATATCCCTGTTTCATTTTCTCTAAAGTTCTTGTAAAAGTGATTTAAACTTACCATAGTCCGGGCGAAAGCGCAAGCATTGTCTGCCCGTTTAATTCTAAATTTTTTCTAAAGCCTGAAACGCAGAAAATTTTCAGAACTTTTCCCGGATCTTTTTTTCTCCAAACGCAAGCCGCTTTTCCAGCTCCTGCCCATTTTCTGCCCCAAGGATTTTTCGCATTACACGCTCTTCTTCCCGGATTCCTTTTCCGTGAAGTACGCCGTATGCGCCGGCATCACTTCCCGCCGCAAGCACAACGTCCTTTTCAAATGCGAGCTGCAGACCTTTTTTCTGCGTCTCAAAAATCCACGCCAGCGTTTCAGCCGGATATCTGCCGTTCTCCAGAAGATTCGAAACCGTCACAATTGTCGGCACCCAGATTGTTGCATGCTCTGCCATACAGCAGATGCTCTCTTCATTCTGAAAGTTCCCGTGCTCAACCGAGTCCACGCCTGCCTCTGCCGCATCCATCACAGCCTGTGCGCCGTTCACATGCGCCATCACAGAAAGCCCCGCATCATGCGCCGCAGCTGTCATTGCAAAAACCTCTTCCCTGGAAAGCGGCTCACTGGTCACATGCCCCTTTGTCGCGAAATCCAGGATTCCCGTCGTCATGATCTTGATAAAATCTCCGCCCGCACGGCGTACTTCACGCACAAGCGCGCAATACTCTTTCCCGTCTGAAAATGCGCGTCCGACAATTTTTCCATAACGGCCCGCCCTGTGAATCGCAAAAACCGGTGTGCGGTATGTGATCCCGTACTCCGGCGCAAGGCTCCGTGCAAGAACACCCGCCCCGTACGGATCTCCGCCGTCACGCACATAGGAAATCCCTGCCTTCTGATACGCCGCCAGATGTTCCCGGATCAGATCCTCCCGCGGGCCGTTTTCATGCGCTGCCGCCGCCTTTTTGTAATCCACACCGTCCATAAAAATATGGGCATGGCATTCTGCTGTCACCATTTTTGTTTACCGCCTTATCTCCGATTCCACCACAGCTTCTCTGCGGCCCATTTTCCAGTTCTGCTCCGAGAGATACAGATGATATCCACAGCCGTTTTCTACTCGCCAGTCATAGTAACTCTTCTGTGGCACGCCGTACTGCTCAAGGATACTCATGATCGTGCCTCCGTGCACCACCATCGCCACGTTACGGTAATGGCGGCGGATACACGTATCCACCATCTTGTCAAAGCCGGCGATGCAGCGGTCCTTGAACTGCTGCGGGCTCTCACCGCCCGGAAAGGCAAGCGTCGCCATGGAATCAATCCACTCCTGGTATTTCGGATTATCTTTTAATTCCTGATAATTTTTGTTCTCAAACTCACCAAAATTGCACTCTGCAAATTCCGGGATTTTGACCTGTTTGGCATACGGATACAGAATGTCTGCCGTTTCCAGACACCGTTTCAGCGGGCTGACGAACAGAAGCTCAACGGTATCCATCGTCCGCTGTTCCAGCTCTTTTTTCCCTTCCTCACACAGTGGTTCATCCGTCACGCCGATATACCGTCCTAATGTATTGCCATAGGTTTTTCCATGGCGGATCATTGCAATTTTAATCATGTTTTTCCTCACCTTTCAGCAGGATTCCGATTCCGCACACCACACGGGTTACCGAATCAGCCTTTGCTGCCAGCTCCGTACAGATGCGCCCCGTCTTTTCCCGCCATTTCCGGTCGAAGGGTTCGATCGGAACCACTCCGTAACCGAGTTCATTCGTAACAATGCAGATTTCCGGATTTTTCTGCAGCAGTTCTTCCAGTTCTGCTTCCGGTGCAGTCCCGGTCTCCTCTTCCAGAAGGAGCCATCTGCGGACCAGTTCCTGAAAATCATATACGCCGGAACATGCCGACAGCTCCTCTTTCGAAACTGCTGCCCCATCGGCCCATCCTGTTTCTTTTCCGGTCATCTTCTTTGCAAAGTCAAGCTTTCCCTGAAAAGCCCCTCCAATTACTAATTTCATTTCCAGTTCTCCATTCCAAGAGAAAGTACCACAAGAGACAGGAGCTGTGCCAGCTCACAGAGCGAAAGGAAATAGCCTGCGAGATCTCCTGTAATTCCTCCAAAATACTTACTGCTTTTCCATTTATAATAACAGAATACCAGTGCCGATACAACCAGTACATCCAGTGCCGCCCAGACGCAGAACGAAGCTGAGAGCGCCGTCACGGCAAAAATCGTCACAACAAGCACCGCCGCCGTTCTTTTTTTCTCTGCGCTCATGCCAAACGCTGCCGCTGTTCCTTTCGGATTGGCATTTGGAAAAAACGCGATCGAAAGACCGCTGAACGATCTCGAAACTGCGAAGCCAAATGCATACGCCGGAAAAATCTTCCAGACAAGTTCTCCGGCTGCGCCCGCGTACAGTACAAAATACAGACATCCCATAATAATCGCAAATGCTCCGGCGTGCGGGTCTTTTAAGATTTCCAGTCGGCGCTGTTTTTCTCTCCAGGAACTTAACGCATCCATCGTATCCAGATAGCCGTCGAGGTGAATGCCGCCCGTCACCAGAACCGGAACTGCCGTCAGCACTGCAGCCCGCAGCATGCTTCCCGCGCCAATCTGCTGCAGCAGCCAGAAAAGCACCGCCGAAACTGCACCGACAGCCAGTCCGACCCACGGAAAGAAACACAACGCATATTTCATGTTCTCTTTTTCCCAGTCTGCCGGCGGCATCGGGATTTTCGAGTACATGGCAAACGCCACTTTAAAATTATTCCATATCGTTTTCATCTTATTCTTTTTTTATTCTGACGGGAATCCCATACACAACCTCGGTCACACAGTCCGCCATCTCTGCCAGACGTACATTAATGTTTCCCAGGATCTGCTGGTATTCCATCGTCTCCTCCTCATATCGGTATCCGTCCGAAAAAATTTCATTCGTCACCAGAACCAGATTCCGCGCCTGATTGGCCAGACGGGAAACGCCCGCAAGAATTTCCTCCTCCGTCCGCGCTTTTCCCGCCCCGGATGGATCAAATATTTCATTTGCCGTGAGATTCGACATACATTCGAGCAGCACATCGCTTCCCGGTTCCAGCTCCACTTCTTTTAAATTCGTATAACACTCAATCGTCGAAAACTTCTTTGCCGCGCGCATCTTCCGGTGGCGTGCAATACGCGCCTGCCCTTCCGCACCGAACGGCTGCATCGTTGCGATATAAACCCTCCGTGTTCCGCCAAAATCCAGAATACACTGCTCCGCATACGCCGATTTTCCGCTGCCGCTGCCGCCTGTAACCAGATGTATCATCGTTTCACCTGCCTTTTTTAAGTCAGCGGCACATACGTTTCGATCTGTGCCTCGTCAAATGTCGCCATGCCGCGGTATACGGCATTTGCCTGATCCAGAATCGGGAAAAGCATGATGGCGCCCGTTCCCTCGCCCAGACACATATCGCAGTGCAGGAAGGCTTCTTTTCCAAGCTCTGCAAGCAGCAGATGCGCCGCCGGCTCCTTCGATACGTGCGAAGCGATCATATAGTCCTTTGCAAACGGTGCAATCCGTGCAGCAAGAAGCGCTGCCACACAGGAAATAAAGCCGTCCATCACAACCGGAACGCCATGTGCAGCCCCTGCAAGAAAGACACCCGCCATGCCGGCAATGTCAAAACCGCCGACCTTTGCCAGCACATCGATGGGATCGGACGGATCCGGCTGATTGATGGCAATTGCTTTTTCAATCGCTGCAATTTTCCGCGCAAGACCTTCACTCGAAAGCCCGGCGCCCCGTCCCGTCAGTTCCGGAACCGGCTGATTCAGGAAAACGGCTGCCATTGCACTGCTCGTCGTCGTATTTCCAATGCCCATCTCACCGGTTGCCATCAGCTGATAGCCCGCCGCAATTTTTTCTTCCGCCACGGCGATTCCTGTTTCAAGCGCACGAACGGCCTCTTCCCTTGTCATCGCCGGACCTTTTGCCATATTTTTTGTTCCATACGCAACTTTATACCGCGGAACCTTCGTATCGCGCGCCATTCCGATATCAATCGGAAACAGATCCGCATGCGCACTGCGGCAGAGAATGGCTGCTGTCGCCTTCTCCTGCAGAAAATTTTCCGCAACTGTCGCTGTCACTTCCTGACCGCTCTGCGTCACGTTTTCTTCCACAACGCCATTGTCCGCACAGAACGTCAGAAGTGCTCTTTTTTCAATCGAAATCTCCTCTTTTCCGGTGATTCCGGCAATCTGGATGAGCACGTCCTCCAGCTTTCCGAGGCTGTGGAGCGGCTTTGCAATGCCGTCCCAGTGAGCCTTGGCACGATCCATCGCCTCTTTCGAAAGCGGATGGATCTGTTCGATTGTTTCCTGTAATGTCATCTTTTGTTCGCCCCTTCTTTCGATATGACGTCCGATCAGCTCTGTTTTTTCACCCAGTTCACAAAGAAAATATGGGAATCTTCCCGCGCTGTTCCGCTGGAAGTTGTCCATTTATAGGTGTATGTATATGTCACACATTTTTCTTTATCCATATTCAGATTTTTAAATGCTTTCGGAGTCATGAAATATAGATAATCAAAATCATCTCTCGTATCGCCAAAGCCCGGGATCACACGCTTTGTGCCGTTCTTCAGATATGCATCCATGATCGACTGGGATTCATCCACTGCACCGTAGGCTCCATTATTTTTCAGCTGATTGATAATCGAACTGCTCTGCTCCGCAATTCCCGTCAGATAGTTTGTCAGACTTCCGTTCCGCGCCGGTTCAAACTGCTGCTGTTTATAAATCGCGGTGCGGAGCGAAATATTCTGTGCCGCCATCCGGTTCCGGATGACCATCGCAACTGCCGTCATACCTGTTTTTCTCTGGACACCCGCCTCCGCACTGCAGATAGCCGCAAAGAAATCACGGTCACTCACAGACGGATCCGTGTAATACTGATGCTCCATCGTATAATATTTTCCGCTTACGCTGTCCTTTGCACGCACATACTGGCTCGAGCCGAGAATGCACACTCCGTTTTCGTCAAAGCTGTAGTACCAGTTGCTGCTGTTCTTTTTCAGCAGAGCGTAATACGATTTTACCATCTTTCCGTCGCTTCCAAAGTAATACCAGCCCGTCTGCGGATCACCGCTTACCATCCGTTTCTGTGCATTGAGCCACTGGTTCTTTGCCATGCCTCCCCAGTCTTTAAAGTAATAGGAAGCGCCGTTAATAGTCCGCTCTCCCGTCACCATCACGCCGTTGGCATCGGCATAGTAACTGTTGTTTAAATGCGTAAAGAAGGTATTGCGGTACATCGCACCATTTTCCCGGAAGTAATACCACTGGTTCTCTTTCGAAAGCCAGCCCGTCACCATCTTTCCATCCGCATCGGCATAATACGTTTCACCGCCAAGCTGGAAAAAGGTACTACGGTACATGCCGCCCCAGCCCCGGAAATAATAATACGTACCATTGATTTTCTGCCAGCCGGTTACCATCTTTCCATCTGCATTCACACGATATGTATTGTTGTCATATTCAAAAAAGCGGTCAAAATACTGCTCTCCGGTTTCATCAAAATAGTAATATGTACTGCCCTGCTGCAGCCAGCCGACGGTCAGTTTTCCATCTGCAGCCGCATGGCAGACACTCGTTCCGTTTTTGATGAATGCATTCTGATACATGCCGCCCCAGTCCTTGAAATAGTACCAGTCACCGTCGATCTGTTTTTTTCCGACAGCCATCTTTCCGTTCTCATCGGCATAGTAAAGTGCACTTCCTGTCGGTGCTTTGAAAAAGGTGCTGCGGTACATGCCGCCCCAGCTTCGGAAATAATACCAGGTTCCATCCTGCAGCAGCCAGCCGGTCGTCATCTTTCCATCCGTATCAACATGATAAATATTATTTTTATGCGTCAGAAAGGTGTTTTGTGCCATGCCGCCCCAGCTTCGGAAGTAATACCAGATCCCGTCAATCTGTTCGAACCCGGATGCCATTTTTCCATCCGCATCAACATAATACGTATTCTTGTCATACTCAAAAAAACGATTCCGGTACATCGCGCCCTGATCATCAAAATAATAATACACATCATCGATCAGTTTCCAGCCGGTCGCCATTTTTCCGTCCGCATCAGAATAATACGGTACATTTTTCACGGTGTAAAAGGCATCCCGGTAAACACCGCCCCAGCTTTGGAAATAATACCAGGCTCCATCAAGTTTTTTCCAGCCGACCGCCATTTTTCCGTCATTATTCAGGTAGTAACGGTTCTTGTCGTACTCTCTCCAGGCTCCTTTGACAATGGTACCATCCGGATCCTTAAAATACCAGATCCCGTTCTCATTCACCCATGGGTAATAGCTTCCAGCCTGCACGGATACCGCCGTCTCTTCGGGATTTCCGCTCTGTACTTCTGCCGCCGGAAGATCCGAGGCGGCATTTTCCGCTGTCGAATCCGGCGTCTCCGTTTCTGTCATCTCCGGCGTATTTTCGTCTGTGGTTTCCGCCTCCGATGTTTCTTCTGTTTCTTCCTGTGTAACAGCAGAAGCCTCATTTACCAGACTCTGCTCTGTGCCTGCTCCAAATACGTTCGCAGCACTGACAGCGGTTGTCACGCAGGTTGCCGCCAGTACTCCCCTGATTACTTTATTTTTCATTATTTATTCTTCTCTCCCTGCAAAAACAGGCAAAGCCTGCTGTGTGCTCTGCCTGTTTTAAAATTCTGCTCCTGCTTTATCTTATTTCAAAAACGCCCGAACAGTCTCCGGCATCTGATCTACATCACACTCTGTCGTATGAAGCACCGGTGCAGTACGGATTTCTTCGATCGCACGCGGAATCTCGGTATTGGCAAGTGCAGACAGCTTGTCTACCTGCTCCAGTACTGGAAGGGTGTCATACTCCGGTGCAATCGCTGCAAGAACGCTGCTTGTAAATTTATACGGGCTTGCGGTAGATGCGATGACGGTCTTGGTTTCGTCATAGGTTTCCTCGCGGTATTTTCCGTATACAGCCGCTGCAACCGCGGTATGGGTATCAATCACATATCCGGTATCGCTGTACAGTTTTGCAATCGCGTCTGCTGTCTCCTGTTCGGATGCATAATTGCCGTAGAAGTCTGCCAGCTCTTTTTTCATCGCATCGGTGATCTCATATTTTCCGTCCTTTGCAAGATCCTGCATCAGCTCGCGGTCTGCTGCTTCGCTGTTTCCGGCGATGCGGTAGATCAGACGCTCCAGATTGCTCGAGATCAGGATATCCATGGACGGTGATGTTGTCAGAATAAAGTCTCTGTTTCTGTCGTAAACGCCGGTGCGGAAGAAGTCAAACAGAACTTTGTTCTCATTGGAAGCGCAGATCAGTTTTGCGATCGGCAGTCCCATCTGTTTTGCATAGAATGCAGCGAGAATATTTCCGAAGTTTCCGGTCGGAACGGTTACATTGATCTTTTCTCCGTCTGCAATCTCTCCGTTTTTCACCAGGTTTGCGTAAGCATATACGTAGTAGACGACCTGCGGAACGAGTCTTCCGATGTTGATCGAGTTTGCAGAGCTGAACTGGAAACCTTTATCTGCCAGCTCTTTTCCAAGCTCTTTGTCGTTAAACATTTTCTTCACGCCGGTCTGTGCGTCGTCGAAGTTTCCGTGGATGGCTACAACGTGGGTGTTCTTGCCCTTCTGTGTTACCATCTGTTTTTCCTGAATCGGGCTTACGCCGTTCTTCGGGTAAAATACAATAATTCTGGTACCCGGCACATCTGCAAAGCCTGCCATTGCTGCTTTTCCGGTATCTCCCGATGTAGCAGTTAAGATGACGATCTCATTTTTCACGCCGTTTTTCTTTGCGGCGGTCGTCATCAGATGCGGCAGAATGGAAAGTGCCATGTCCTTGAACGCGATCGTTGCGCCGTGGAACAGCTCCAGATAGTAAACACCGTCTGCTTTTGTCAGCGGTGCAATTTCCTCTGTGTCAAATTTCGCATCGTATGCGTTTGCAATACAGTTTTTCAGTTCATCTTCTGTAAAGTCGGTAAGAAAACGGCTCATTACCTCGTATGCTACTTCCTGATAGCTCATAGCCGCAAGTTTTTCCATGGGAACATCCAGTGCTGGAATGGAGGTCGGTACAAATAATCCGCCGTCGTCGGACAGACCCTTTAAGATTGCCCGGGATGCAGTTACGGTTTCTCCATTGCCTCTGGTACTTTTGTATAATACTTCCATGCTCTTTCTCTCCTTCACTTTGACTCCCGGCAGAGCCTCTCTGACTCCTGGCCGGATACGTTTCAGATTAGTTTTACCTGTACGCTTCCTTTTATTATAATGGATGAAGTATGAAAAAACAACAAAAATATACAAAAAATGACTGTGCACAAAAATGCACAGCCATTTTCCACCATTCTGCCAAAATATTTTTTGTCAGAATGTATGATTTAATTTTCGTCGGACTCCTCCGTTTTTGCTTCGCCGTCTTCTAAAGCCGGAGCTTCCCTTTCTGTCTCCTCGAGTGCGAGTGCCTCTTCCTCTTTTTCCGCATTCTCTGCGATTCTATCTTCCGCCCAGGTCACAAACGCTGCCGCGTCTCCGATTTCAAAGCGTTTCTTATCGAGAAAGGTGCTTCTGCCTCCGATGGTGATGCGGATAAAGTTGTCAAACTCCGTCACCTTTGTCAGCTCTTCGAGCGGAATATCAGTGCTTCTGCCCTCTTTTTCGTATGTCATTGTGAGCACCTGCTCAGTAAAACGAAGGGTACGTTCTCCAAGGAGTCCTCTCTTTTTGCATTTTTTCATCTGTGAACGTGCCATCAGATTCGGCAGAAACGTACACAGAAGTGCCATCAGAATGGAGATTCCAAGATTGAAGAAGTCTCCCGGCATGATAAATCCCCGCGCTGCTGCACCGTAGATCATAAAAGCGATCGCAGCCACAACAGCAATCCCTGTAATGATCCGCAGTACCAGACGTACTTTTTTTATCTCGGTGCCGTAAATCTCCACAAACATTCCTTTGGTGTATTCAATTTTGTTTTTAAACAGCATATGCTCTCTCTTTTCTTATCGGTTGTTGATTGCAGTTACCAGCGCGTCGATGGAAGCGCGGATGATATCCGGATCTACGCCTGCGCCCCAGGAAAGGATTCCGTCCGGCTTTTTGATGCCGACGTAGGCAATTGCCTGTGCACTTGAGCTCTGCTCCAGCGCGTGCTCCGTATAGCTGACCAGATCATACTGCAGATTGTACTGCTGTTTCAGCGCGTTGCTGACAGCATTCAGACGGCCGTTTCCTTCTGCATATACAGTTGCATACTCACCGCCCTCGTAATTGGAGGTAACCTGTGCTTCAATTCTGCCCTCATCGAGCTGTTTAAAGTGAACGCCGTTGATGTTGTACGGTGTCGTTACGTTCTCGAAGGTATCTTTAAAGAGTTCAAAGATCTCATCCGGACGCAGCTCTTTATGCAGATGATCGGAAACGGATTTTGCGGTATAGCTCATAGCCTCGCGCATCTTCGCCGGCAGATTCAGGCCGTATTTCGTCTCCAGAATATAGCCGACACCGCCCTTTCCAGACTGGCTGTTGATGCGGATGACGTCTGCATCGTAGTTTCTTCCGATATCGGTCGGATCGATCGGCAGATACGGAACGGTCCAGGTATCCGGTGCTTTCTCCTCGATCCAGTGCATGCCTTTTGCGATCGCATCCTGATGGGAACCGGAGAAGGCTGCAAATACGAGAGATCCGCAGTACGGGCTTCTCGGGTTGATGCTCATACCGGTGAAGGATTCAAATGCATGGCAGAGTTTCGGCATATCGGAGAAGTCAAGCTCCGGATCGACGCCCTGCATGTACATGTTCATGCCGACCGTGATAATATCCACGTTTCCGGTTCTCTCGCCGTTTCCGAACAGCGTTCCCTCGATACGGTCTGCTCCGGCAAGGATACCCATCTCTGCATCGGAAACGCCGCAGCCGCGGTCATTGTGCGGATGAAGGGAAAGAACGACATTATCGCGGTATTTCAGGTTTTTGCTCATGTATTCCACCTGGCTTGCATAAACGTGCGGCATGGAAAGCTCCACGGTGCTCGGCAGGTTGATGATGGCTTTGCGGTCTGCAGTCGGCTGCCATACGTCGAGAACGGCGTTGCACACCTCAAGCGCATATTCCGGCTCGGTTCCGGTAAAGCTCTCCGGGCTGTACTCGAAGCGGTATTTCTCGCCGGCCTCTTCTGTCAGCTCTTTTAAGAGCTTTGCTCCCTCAACGGCGATTTTCAGGATGTCTTCTTTCGATTTTTTGAAGACCTGCTGACGCTGTGCATAGGAAGTGGAATTGTAAACGTGAACGATGGCATTCTTGCAGCCCTTTAATGCCTCGAAGGTCTTGCGGATGATATGCTCTCTCGCCTGGGTCAGAACCTGAACGGTTACGTCATCCGGGATCAGATCCTGCTCGATCAGGGTGCGAAGGAATTCGTACTCGGTCTCAGATGCTGCCGGGAAGCCGACCTCGATCTCTTTGAAACCAACCTCGACGAGGAGTTTGAAGAATTCTACCTTCTGCTCCAGGCTCATCGGAATTACAAGTGCCTGGTTTCCGTCACGAAGGTCAACGCTGCACCATACCGGTGCTTTGTCAATGCTGTCTTTTTCTGCCCAGTCCATGCACGGAACCGGCGGCATATAATACTGTTTCTGATACTTCTTTACATTCATCATGATTTTTTCCTCCCAGAAAGTGAAATACAATTTATTCTGCCGACATAAATTCGGGATGAAAGCATAAAAAAATCTCTCATCTTCTGTGTCGGCTTCTGACACAAGAGACGAAAGACTTGATATCTTACGCGGTACCACTCCTGTTTTACAGAGATTTTCTCTGTACACTCTGCGGATAC
This sequence comes from Blautia sp. TM10-2, assembly GCF_003480845.1. Taxonomy (NCBI): domain Bacteria; kingdom Bacillati; phylum Bacillota; class Clostridia; order Lachnospirales; family Lachnospiraceae; genus Blautia; species Blautia sp. TM10-2. The sequence goes on from NZ_QUJZ01000001.1 coordinate 51,506, forward strand.
GGATGAAACATCTGCATATCCTGCCCTTCTAACGGTGGGTTTCCGTCTGCACCTACTCTTTTTATTCTAAATTTGGGAGCAGCGGCTCTGAGGTCAGTTCCACGGAATTCGTCTGCTGTTTCGCATCACCCAACAGCTTTCTGGATTCGGAAGCTCCATGTAGTATTCCTCTTCTTTGCCTTTTTCCTAACTTGGCTCTTATGTTACCATTTTTCTCCATCTCTGTCAAGCGCAAAACGCAGGATTCCGTAAAAATACACCCGCCGGAAAGGAGGCTCCGGCGGGTGCTCTAACACATGATTTCGTTGTTTTATTTGTTGTACTCTTCCAGGTATTTCTGGTAATCCTCTACCTGTTTTCCGTGGATTTTCTTGAGCTCATCCAGCTCATCCAGTGTAGTCGGAACAGCCAGTCCTAAGTTGTCCAGCCAGTCTTTCCGGATCCACAGAGTCTCACATGCCGGCTCTGCAACGTCGCCCGGGATACGGTAAATTCCGTTGTCTCCGGATGCATAGAACATAACGCCAGGATCTACGCTGTTGTAGTAGTCAACCATGTTGGTGTATTTCTTCATATACGGAGAAACATCCATCAGAAGGCCTGCGTCTACCCATTTCGTATAGTCAGCTTCCATGTTCCACCACCAGATGATGTCCGGTCGCTGTGTCTCATCGCCCATCAGAAGGGAAATTTTGGATGTTGCATCCGACCAGCCCGGCAGTGCGATGATATCGATATCCAGGTTGCAGCGGTCCTCCGTCCATTCCTGCATTTCGCTCTCTCCCTTCCTTCCGGCGATATAATGCATTATTTTGCACTATTATTTTTTAATGTGTGATATTAACGAGGTTTTTATTCTTGCGTTTTTGTCATTTTTGTTCAGTTTAGCTTTCCTTAAATGCACCATTTTGCATTATTAATTAGTGTTTTTCTACATGGCATTTATGCACGAATTTGAATCATCGCAAAAAGGGAGCCGGAAACGCCCCGGCAGACGGTTTTTCTTCTCGTCCGCCGGGGCGTCCCTGGCTTTCTTTCTTTGTTCACTTTTTCCTGTTTTTTCTATTTCTTTCTATCCCTGGCGCTTGCACGAGGAACGGCGCACCACAACCTCCCCCGAAACGAGAATCCGTTCTTTCGGCGCTTCCGGGTGCTCCTCCCGCCATAAAAATTCATGCACCATACGGCGGCCAAGCCACTTCGTATCGACATGAACGGTTGAGAAGAACGGATACAGCATCCGGTCCTCATCATCATCAAATCCGGTCAGTGCCACATCCTCCGGCACGCGCACGCCGATTTTCCGGAAGGATTCTGTCAATCTTTTGGCGATCATATCGTTGCCGCAGACAATCGCTTCCGGCAGTGTATCGTAGCTCGCCACAATCTTGTCAAAATTTTCCGGGTAATAAAAATGATCGCTCTCCATATTGGGGCGCACAAGCTCCTCATCGAGCGGAATGCCCGCCTGTTCCATCGCTGCAAGGAAACCGACATACCGGTCATGCATCGACTCATACGTGCTGCTGTGCTCACTTAGGAAACCGATCCGCGTCATGCCCTGCCCGATCAGATGGGACGTCAGAAGACTCACCGGCTGCACACCGTCCACACGCACGATATCGCCCATCGGCCGCTGTTCGATGCCGCAGTAATGGTCGAGCTGAAAGATGCGGTAACCCAGATTTACCAGTTTCTGCATATATTCCGGCGGCAGCATTTTAATGCAGAAGATCGCATCGATATTTTCATTCAGGCCGAGCGGCAGAATGCCGTTCTCCTCCTCCCGCTCCGTCACGACCGCAACGCGCGTCTGACAGTTATTGAGGCTCGCCTCCTCGGAGATGCCGCTCACGACACGGTCCCAATAAACAGCGGCATCCCGCGTACGCAGAACCATAATATTGTAATGCTTCTCCTGCGGTGCCCGAACTTCTTCCACATATACATTTTCGCCCAGATAGCCATTTCTTTTCGCCATCCGAAGAACTCTCTCCCGCGTCACCGGAGCTACCTTCGGATCATCCTTTAATGCCATGGCAACCGTATTCCGGGACAGTCCCAGCTCCTTTGCCATACTCTGTATCGTTACTTTCCCCATAACTTCCTCCCTGTTTTTTCTGCGCAATTCATTTTTCTTCCGCACACGTCTTTGTCCGTAAGAAAAAAAGTGCCGTAAAACGACACTCTTACCGATCGGGGCAACAGGATTTGAACCTGCGACCTCACGGCCCCCAGCCGTGCGCGCTACCAAGCTACGCCATACCCCGTAATCATGTTTTCATTATACCAGCGAACTTCTGAAAAATCAATGTTATTTTTCCCTCTCCCGTTTCATTACATTCATTTCTTTATTTCGTGTCATATTCTCTTTTATTTTACTATATTGTCACTTTTTCTTTCTGAATATGTAATTTTTCGACGTTTTCCACGTATCATAAGTGAAAGGGGAAAATCGTATGCCATACAAACTTTCACCTCTGGCATGCCCGTCTGCAAAGACTATGTAAAAACTGAATAAAAGGAGACATCGTAATGGAAACTGAAATTTACTTTCTACTACACTCTTTAGGAATTGGTGCAAAATACCGCGGATTTCGCTATCTCGCCTATGGTATCGCTTTATGCATGGAAGACGAAGATTATCTCCTTCGGGTCAGCAAAACGCTGTACCCAAAGATCGCGCAAACGTTTCAGGTATCGTCCTCCTGCGTCGAACGAGACATCCGCACCGCTATTTCCGTCTGCTGGACCCGCGGAAACCGTGATCTGCTCTTTTCGCTTTCTGTGCATCCGGTTCTGACAAAACCGACCAATTCCGAATTTTTTGATATTTTAAGTTCTTATATCAAATACTACCGTGCTTTTCCTGCCTGTCGTCAGGAGGCATAAAAAAACGAATACAGAAAAGATAACACTTCCGCGCCCTATCATATTGGGGGATATGCATGGCGCGGAAGTGTTTTTTCTATGATAAAACGATAGAACGAAAAAAGGAGACTGCCCGCAAAGGCAGCCTCCCGATATGGATCATTTGACAGCAAACCGATTAGTTGTTGATCAGTTTGTCCTCGTTGCTCCAGCTGTACAGTTTTCTGACTTCTTCTCCGACTTTCTCTGACGGATGCTCTGCAGCTTTTCTTCTCATTGCACGGAAGTGAGCCTGTCCGCCTGCTGGGGACATATCCAGAAGGAAGTCTTTTGCGAAAGTACCATCCTGGATATCGGAAAGGATCTTCTTCATGGTCTTCTTGGTTTCTTCTGTGATGATCTTCGGTCCGGTGATGTAATCGCCGTACTCGGCTGTGTTGGAGATGGAGTATCTCATTCCGGAGAATCCCGACTGATAGATCAGGTCTACGATCAGTTTCATCTCATGGATGCACTCGAAGTATGCGTTTCTTGGGTCGTATCCAGCCTCGCACAGAGTCTCAAATCCAGCCTGCATCAGGGCGCATACACCGCCGCAGAGAACTGCCTGCTCACCGAACAGGTCTGTTTCGGTCTCAGTTCTGAAGGTTGTCTCCAGAAGACCAGCTCTTGCTCCGCCGATTCCAAGGCCGTAAGCCAGTGCTCTGTCCAGAGCTTTTCCGGTGTAATCCTGCTCAACAGCAACCAGGCAAGGAGTTCCTTTGCCAGCCTGATACTCGCTTCTTACTGTGTGGCCAGGTGCTTTCGGAGCGATCATAGCTACATCTACGTTCTTCGGAGGTACGATCTGTCCGAAGTGGATAGCGAAACCATGAGCGAACATCAGCATGTTGCCCTCTTCCAGGTTTGGCTCGATATCTTTTTTGTACATTGCAGCCTGTTTCTCATCGTTGATCAGGATCATGATGATATCAGCCTGTTTTGCAGCCTCAGCAGCGGTGTATACTTTGAATCCCTGTGCCTCTGCTTTTGCCCAGGATTTGCTGCCTTCATAAAGTCCAATAATAACATCACAGCCGGAATCTTTCAGGTTCAGTGCATGAGCATGTCCCTGGCTTCCGTAGCCGATAATTGCGATTTTTTTGCCTTCCAGTAAAGAGAGATTACAATCTTCCTGATAAAAAAGTCTTGCTGCCATTTTATTTTCCTCCATAATATATAGAATGTCTTGACCGGCGGCAGGTCGGTCAATTTATACAGCGAAAAGCATTTCTGCCTTTTGCTGTTTGTCAGGGAAATGAACTTTTCTATACAAAAATTTCATTCCTCTAGCAAACGTATGTAATGTGATCTGCGTTAATCGAGGTAACGCACATCGTGGGCTCCTCTGGAGAGTCCTGTCACTCCTGTTCTGGCCAGTTCCAGGATTTCGTATCCCTGTACCAGATTCAGGAACCCTTCGAGCTTTGACTGGTTTCCGGTCAGCTCTACAATCAGGCTTTCCTGTCCCACATCCACGATTCTTCCACGGAAGACATCGGAGATGGCGATGACATTGCGGCGTTCATTTTCATTCACACGGATTTTGACCAGCATCAGCTCTCGTCTGACACTCTCGTCCGGCTTCAGCTCTTTGATATCCCGCACATCGACAAGTTTTGCCAGCTGTTTTTTGATCTGCTCCAGAATCATTTCATCACTGCAGTACAGAACAACAGTCATTCTTGTGTATCGCGGGTCTGCTGTCACACCGGCGGTGATCGTCTCGATATTGTATCCGCGTCGGCTGAAAAGACCAGCTACTCTGCTTAAAAGTCCCGGCGTATTATCCACCAGCAGGGATAATGTTCTTTTCTGTTCCATAAACACCAACTTTCCTCCATCCGCAGGCGCCGCGGATTTTCAGCAATTTCTTACAACTTCCAACGCCTTATCCAATATATTAGCAACTTATCCTCACTTTGTCAACAAAAATTTTACCAAATTATTCTTTTGAGCAAAAATCTTTTGCCTCCTGTGGTTCCCATTTGCATACCTTCCGGTCATACGTAAGGATGCCGTTCGACTCCTCCTCGACATCGGTAAGCTGTGTGTAGACTGCTGCGGCAAGTCCCTGTTCTGTGAGTTCTCTTATCTTTTCTGCCAGTGCATTCATCGCTTTCTGGTACTGTGTCTGGTTCTGGTACGTGCGGTAGCCGAACGATTTTTCGGAGTAGAGATGCTCCTGTACCGGATACGTATAGCCGCCGTATTCAGAAAAAGCAAACGCGCGCTCCTCCGGTTTTACTTTTAACGGACGAAAGTAATTGTGAAGGCTCTTGATGTCCCCCGCTCCCTGATCGTACCAGCCGCTCGCGTGGTCGATCTGCCGCGTCGGATCGAGAGCGCGCACCATTTCTGTCATCTCCCTGGCATCAAACTGTCCCCATCCCTCGTTGAACAGAACCCAGAGCGACACGCACGGTGCATTGTAAAGCTGATGAACCGTCTCGCGGCACTCCCGCTTCCACCACTCTCTTCCCGTTTTTGAGGTCCGCGAAAAGAGCGGATAACAGTTATCCCTGAATTCCGTTGTCACAAACGGCAGTACGGTCGGAAGGTACAAAAGGAACGTCTGAATCGACCGGCCGCCGCCGTTGATCATATCCTGCCACACCAGCATACCGATATGGTCGCAGTGGGAATACCATCTTGCGCACTCAACTTTCAGGTGTTTCCGGATCATATTGAAACCGAGGCGTTTGGCCGTCTTAATGTCATAAACCATCGCCTCATCGGACGGCGGCGTGTAGAAGCTTTCCGGCCAATAACCCTGGTCGAGGACACCGTTCTGGAAATACGGCTTTCCGTTTAAGAGAAGACGCGTGATTCCTTTCTCATCTTTTCCAATGCCGAATTTGCGCATGCCGAAATAACTCTCGATGCGGTCTTCTCCCGCTTCAATGGAAACCCCATAGAGATGCGGATGTTCCGGGCTCCAGCCTGCAAAATTACCGAGAATCAGCTCCGCCTCGTTTTCTCTCGTCTCCCGGACGCAGATCACCTTCGCATCCGGCGCTTCGCTCTCCCGCACCGTAATTTTTTTCGTCAGTCCCGCATCCGGTCCGTTGAGGAAAACCCGTACTTTTACGCTCGCCGTATCATATTCCGGCGTGATCACGATGCGTTCCAGATACGTCTCCGGCACCCATTCCATCCAGACGCTCTGCCAGATGCCGCTCTGCGCGGTGTAAAACATGCCGCCCGGGGTAAGGCTCTGCTTTCCGCGGCCCTTCCAGTCCGTGTCCGTCTCATCGCGCACCTTGACGGCAAGCTCGTTCTCTCCCGTTTTGAGATACGGCGTAAGATCCACTGAAAAAGAAAGATACCCGCCGAGATGGCCTCCGGCACGCTTTCCGTTGCAGTAAATTACCGCATCCTGATCCACGGCGCCGAACTGCAGCAGCAGCCGTTTTCCGGCAGGAATTTTGGGAAGCTGAATCGTGCGGAAGTACCACAGATATTCTTTTGGAAGCAGCTGCCGCTTCACGCCGGACGCATCGCACTCCGGGGAAAACGGAACGAGAATTTTTCCGTCCCGCTGTTTTGGCATTTTCTGCGTTTCCGTGAACGCATACTCCCACCATCCGTTCAGATTTGTCCAGTTTTCCCGGCGCATCTGCGGACGCGGATATTCCGGAAACGGGAGCTCTTCTTCCGGATTTTTCCCAAATTCCGTAGAAAGGCGGAATTTTTTTCCTTCCTTTTTTCCAATCTGTAATGCTTTGACCGCATTTTTGAAGTCCATTCTTTTCCCTCTTTTTCTGATTTTTATGATTGATAAAAGCGTGCCCGGACAAAATCCCGGACACGCTTTTGGTGTACTGAAAATCAAAGCGGATATTCGCAATCCGGTTAGATAAACGCCAGCGTTTTCATCAGATACAGCCAGAACGTCAGCGTAAAGGCACTGCCGCACGTTGTGAGCATAACGGTGTTTGCCGTCAGACTTCCCTCATGACCCATATTTTTCGCCATGATAAAACTGCTCACCGTCGTTGCGGAACCCAGCATCACAAGGATTGCCACCAATTTTTCCTGACGGAAGCCAAGTATCACGGCGATCGGCAGAAAGACAGCTGCAAGACCGACCAGCTTAATCGCAGCTGCAGCAATCGACGGCCGGATATTCTTTGCCGCGCTCTTTGCCTCAAACGACGCACCCATCGCAATCAGGCCGAGCGGCGTTGCAAGTACCGCAATATTCTGCACCGTTTTCTGCAGAATCACCGGCTTTGGAATGCGAAGCACCGACCAGAGAAGTCCTGCAACGATCCCGAGGATAATCGGGTTTGTCACGATATTTTTCGCCGTCTTTTTCACAAAATCTGCCGTGATCTCCTCCCGTTCCGGACCGAATACCGCAAGAACGACAACCGCCATGATATTATACAGCGGCACACTGCTGATGATCATCAGCGGCGCCATGCCGGAATTTCCGTAGATATTCTGGATAAAGGCAATACCAAGGATCGCCGCACTGCTCCGGTACGCCGCCTGGATAAATTCGCCTCTTGCACTTCTCTCTTTTAAGAGATGGGAAAGTCCCCATACCGCAAGAATTGAGAGCAGTGTTGCAAAGAAGCAGAACAGAACGAATTTGATATCCCACACAGCGGAGAAATCAGAATCCGACAGGTCCTGGAACAGCAGCACCGGGAGTGCGATTTTAAACACAAATTTGTTCATTTTGCCTGTGAACGATTCGTCCAGAATACCAACCTTTCGAAAGAAAAGTCCCAAAATCATTGTCAGGAAGATCGGCATCGTCGCGTTCAGGCTGAAGATCAGATTACTCATACCAGTGTTTTTCCTGCCAGTACATTTTTATAATCTTCGTAGTTCTCTTCGAGAAGCTTCGGCGTATTCAGACCGTAGGGACATTTCTTCATGCAGGCGCCGCAGTGGAGACAACCTTCGATTTTCTTCATCATCGCCTGGCCGCGCTCGGTGAGCTGGTTGGCGGACGGGGAACGGCGCAGAAGCAGGCTCATGCGCGCGCAGGTGTTAATCTCAATGCCTGCCGGACATGGCATACAGTAACCGCAGCCGCGGCAGAAGTTGCCGGAGAGCTCTTTCTGGTCTTTCTCGATGATCGTCTTGATTTCATCCGTCATGGCAGGCGGACAGGCAATGTAGCTTAAAAACTCGTCCAGCTCTTTTTCTCTCTGGACGCCCCAGATCGGAAGCACGTTGTCGTACTGATCTTCAAAAGCATATGCAGCCGCGGAGTTTGTGATCAGCCCGCCCGAGAGCGCTTTCATTGCGATAAAGCCGATATTTTTCTCTTTGCATCCCTGTACCAGTGCTTTCTCACGGTCCGTTGCCAGATAGCAGAACGGGAACTGCAGCGTCTCGTAAAGACCGGACTCGATGATCTCCTCTGCCACGCTCATGCGGTGGTTCGTGATACCGATGTGGCGGATTTTTCCCTGTGCTTTTGCTTCCAGCATCGCCTCATACAGGCCGGTTCCATCTCCCGGCTTAGGACAGAAGGACGGATTGTGGAACTGATAGATATCGATGTAATCCGTCTTCAAAAGGGAAAGGCTTGTCTCCAGATCCTTCCAGAACCCCTCCACATCCTTTGCCATCGTCTTCGTAGAGATAAAGACCTTCTCACGCATTTTCTCAAACGCTGCGCCTAATTTTTCCTCGCTGTCGCTGTATGCACGCGCGGTATCAAAAAAGCGGATGCCTCCGTCATACGCTTTGCGCAGCAGATAAACAGCGTCTTCTTTCGTGACACGCTGTACCGGCAGCGCGCCGAAGCCGTTCTTGTTTACACAGATTCCTGTACTTCCCAGTGTTACCATGGACATACTTATGTTCCTCCTTTTTCGCTTTCATTGTTTCAACTCACAGTCGGTATTTCACGGAGTCTGACATGTCGAAAATAGTTCGACTGTGACTTGCCTCATGTCTGTGGAGGATACCGATTTCTCTCCGCCCGCCAATGCCGTTATGTTTCTTTTAGCAATTCATCCCACCGCTTCAGAAACGGGGGACTTCTTGTCTACTGGTGTTAAAATCCGTTATTTCTATAGTATCACACTTTCTGTCAGACGGCAAACGCGATTTAAAGAGGCAGGCACAAAGGGAAATACTTTCCTTTTATGTCTGCCTCTGAATATCATTTTTTATTTTACTTCTTTATAAAAGTTTACGCAGTCCGACGGATCATAATAGATTTTATTATCCGCAAGCAGCGTGGAAACACCGTTCTGTACTTCGATGATGCTGACCGCACAGTTGTACGGCACGCCGCCGTGCCAGAAGTCGTTCTTGTCTTCATAGACATTGCGCAGCAGCGCACGCATGCAGCAGCCGTGGGTGGCGATCAGGATCGTCTTGTCCTGGAGCTCCGGTTTTGCAGTCAGCTCATGATAGAACGCTTCTGCCCGGTCGCAGACTTCCTGGATCGTCTCTCCGTCTCCCGCCGGGCAGAAGTGGAACGGATCTCTGTAAAAATCGTCGAAGTGTTCAGACGGAATCTCAAAATTGTTTGCCCGGCATCCAAGCCCTTCCCAGGAGCCAAAGGAAAGCTCCATCAGGCGGTCGTCGGTCGTAAGCGGCACATTTCTGCCCGCAAGGACGAGCTCTGCCGTGTGCTTTGCGCGGCGCAGTGGACTGGAAATTCCAAGGTCAAACGGGATATTTTTCAGTCCTTCCGCCGTCACTTTCGCCAGACGGACACCGTTCTCATTCAGCTCGGTGTCCGTCTGGCCCTGCAGTCTGCCTTCTACGTTCCACGCAGTTTCACCGTGGCGTATGATATAAAGTTTCATAAAAATCAGCCTCTCAGTTCGATGTTGAACTCATTCTGCAGTTTCTTGCAGATCTTCTCGACAAATTTCTGTACTTTTTCGAAGTCAAATGCTTCTTCCTTCGGTGCAAAGGTGACGGTGAACGCCATGCTCTTCTTGCCTTCCGGAATCTGGCCGCCCTCGTAAACATCGAACAGACGGATCTCTTTTACGTATTTGTTTGCCTCGCGGATGCAGTTCTCTACATCGCCGCAGCTGATGTTTTTGTCCATGACAAATGCCAGGTCACGTTTCTCCTCCTGGAATTTGGAGATCGGCTGGAAGGTGCGTTTTTTGCCGTACCATCTGGAGAGCTCTTTTAAGTCAAGCTCCATGATGTAAGCGGAAGTACGCATGCTCAGCTCGTTCTGGATATCGTATGCTGCTTTTCCGAAGTATCCGATTTCTGTACCCTCGCAGAGTACTTTCACTGCCTGATACGGATGCAGGAAGGATTTCTGAACCGGCTCGTAGGTGAACTCAATGTCCATGCTCTCGGCGATGGTGTTGGCGATGCCCTTCATAGTGAAGAAGCTCTCGTTGTTTCCGAAGGTTCCGACGCAGAGAACTTTTCTCTCATCCGGGTAGGATGTCAGCGGCAGGGACTCCGGAATGTAGATGCTTGCTACCTCGAACAGTCTTCCTTCAAGGGTGCCCTGTTTCTCATTTCTGGAAATGGCATTCAGCATGGAAGCTGCCAGTGTGGTACGCATCAGGGACAGATCCTGGTTGATCGGGTTGATGATCTCGATGGCATTTCTCTCTTTTGCATCTGCCGGCAGTTTCAAAAGATCCAGATCTGCAGGGGAGAAGAAGGAGTAATGCATGCACTCGTAGATACCCATGGTGCATAAGGTATTCTTCAGTGCCAGCTCGCCTTTCTGCTCTTCATTGTAGCCGCCCATCGTTACCTGTGCAGCGGAAAGGAAGGTATCGGTTACGTGATCGTAGCCGTACATACGGATGACTTCCTCTGCCACGTCCGGATAGCGCTCGACATCGTTCTCTCCCTCCGGCAGCATATCCTCACGGTAAGCCGGAACCTGGATGGTCAGCTCATCGCCGTTGATTTCCGGTGCAAAGTTCAGGTTTTTCATAATGCGGAGAATCTCTGCTTCCGGAACTTCGATACCGAGTACGCCGTTTACTTTGCTGACACTGACGGTCATCGGAGTCGGATCGATGGAGTTTCCGGTGTTCACATCGAAATGGGTACGGGAAACTTTACCGCAGCCAAGCTCTTCCATCAGATGCAGCGCACGTTTCATACCAAGTACGGTTGAATACTCGTCCACGCCTTTCTCATATCTTGCACTGGCATCCGTCGCTTTTCCAAGCGCACGGGCTGTCTTTCTGACGTTGTCGCGTGCGAATTTTGCGGACTCAAACATAACAGCCTCTGTCGTGTCGCGGATCTCGGAGTTTAAGCCTCCCATGACACCGGCAAGTGCAACCGGTTTTACGCCGTCGCAGATCACGAGGTTGTTCTCATTCATTGTATATTCCTGCTCATCGAGGGTCACAATCTTTTCATTTTCTTTTGCTCTTCTGACACAGATTTCATTGCCTTCCAGATAAGAGCAGTCAAAAGCATGCATCGGCTGGCCGATCTCTTTTAAGACGTAGTTTGTGATATCAACCACGTTGGAGATCGCGGACATGCCGACGAGTGCCAGACGGCGTTTCATCCATGCCGGGGACTCTCCGATTTTTACGTCATATACGTAATGAGCGCTGTAACGCGGGCAGAGTTCCGGAGCTTCCACGCGGACAGAGAAGCCTTCTTTTTCCACATCCGTCTCGGTGTAATCGGTTGCCGGCATTTTTAAAGGTTTTTCCAGCATCGCCGATACTTCTCTTGCGATACCGAGGATACTCTGGCAGTCCGGTCTGTTTGCAGTCAGGGAGATATCAAAGATCCAGTCGTCAAGACCTGTCAGCTCTTTGACATCTGCGCCAAGCTCGGCATCTTTCGGCAGAACAAGCAGTCCGTTGTAGCCTGCGCCCGGGTACAGATCCTCGGTAAGGCCGAGCTCCACGCCGGAGCAGAGCATTCCGCAGGACTCATATCCTCTTAATTTTCCTTTTTTGATGGTCATAACACCCTCGATGGTCTTATGATCCTTTGCTGTTGCATAAACAGAAGCGCCAGGAAGGGCAACCGGGAATTTTCCGCCGGTGTGCACGTTGTCTGCGCCGCAGCAGATCTGCATGGTGCCGTGTTCTCCTGCATTTACCTGGCACACATGAAGATTGGTCTCCGGGATCGGCTCGCAGCCCTCCACCAGACCGACAACAACATTGCTGATGTCTTTTCCCACCTGATAACGCTCTTCTACTTCAAAACCGCCGTCGAACAGTTTTTTCTCCAGTTCTTCCGGGGTAACATCGATATCTACATATTCTTTCAGCCAACTTAACGGTACTAACATATTAAACCTCCAAATTCAAACTGTTTCGTCTTTATTTCTCGTTAATCTGATTTAAAACCCGCAGATCGGAACCGAATAACAGTTTGATGTTGTTGATTCCGTATTTCAGCATGGCGATACGCTCCAGGCCGATGCCAAAAGCGAAGCCGCTGTACTCTTCTGAATCAATGCCGCAGTTCTCCAGCACGCGTTTGTTTACGATACCTGCTCCAAGGACCTCGATCCAGCCGGTTCCCTTGCAGAGGCTGCATCCTTTTCCGCCGCAGGCGAAGCAGCTGCAGTCTACCTCAACGGACGGCTCCGTGAACGGGAAGTAAGATGGACGAAGACGTGTTGTCGTTCCCTCGCCGTAGATCTTCTGTACGAGTACGTCGAGCATTCCTTTCAGGTCGCAGAGGGTGATGTTTTTGTCGACAACGAGTCCCTCCATCTGATGGAACATCGGAGAATGGGTTGCGTCGTCATCAGACCGAAAAACACGTCCCGGGGAAAGGATCTTGATCGGCGGCTTTTTGTTTTCCATGACATGAATCTGGCCTGCCGATGTCTGGGTACGAAGCAGGAATTCCGGGGAGAGATAGAAGGTATCCTGCATATCTCTTGCCGGGTGATCCTGTGGTGTATTCAGTGCAGTAAAGTTGTAGTAATCGGTCTCGATTTCTCTTCCCTCGTATACCTCAAAGCCCATGCCTGCAAAGATGTCGATGAGCTGTTTGCGGATCAAGGTAACCGGATGAAGGTTTCCGATCGCTGTCTCTTCTGCCGGAAGGGTCAGGTCGATTTTCTCGGACTCATATTTCTTCTGCAGCTCGCGCTCTTTCATCTCCTCTTCCACTTTCTGGAAGCGGCCAAGCGCCCACTCTTTTAACTCATTGACGGATTTACCGTAGTTTGCGCGCTCTTCCGGGGCAATGTTTTTCATTTCTTTCATCAGCCCGCTGATCTTACTTTTCTTTCCTTCCAGATACTCGCTCTTAAATTCATACAGTTCTTTGGAGCTTTTCAGCTCTTCCAGTCCATTTTCAATCTTCTGTTTTAATTCAGACAGATGGCCGGTTAATACACTTTTTTCCTGCATTTGACTCTCCTACTTTCTTTTTCTTGCTTGTTTGATGGTAAATGTGAAAAACAGTCAGATACCCCGCTGCAAACAGCGGAGCATCTGATTTTCGTGGCAGTCGCCAAATATCCATGCAAGCATGGCTGTCTGGCTCGTTGCTCACAAAAAAAGACCCCGCCCCACAAAGGGACGAGATCTGAAATTTCGCGGTACCACCCTGATTTCTGCAGATACTTCCTGCAGACACTCATAACCGGTGCTGTAACGTACACCAAACGTCTGTCCCTACTTGCATTTCCAGTATTCTGCTATACGTTCCGGACATCTGCTCCAATGCGAAATTTGAAATATTCCTGAACCTGAAGGAGCTTGCAGCCGATGACTCCCTCTCTCTGGCGGAAAAAATATTTCTCTGAACATCTTCACAGCATTTTTCCTGTTAGATTATTTATAAAACTTTCATAAACAATATTTATTGTACCGTCTTGACCCCCGGATGTCAAGCCATTATTTTCCCGCTTCTTTATTCGTCTCTTTATTTTCCATAAAATGCTCGATCGCCGCGTTCTGCAGTTTCCGCAGTTTATCCTCAAAATACGCGTTGATCTCCGCGCCGATCAGAAGGATCCACATGCAGAAATACATCCAGATCATGATAAACACGATCATCGTCAGACTGCCGTACATATTGGACGCCGCAAGCGCGATGTCGAGGTACATGGAAAATGCAAGGGAAAAAATAGACCAGGCAAGGGATGAGATCAGTGCGCCCGGGCACTGGCTCTTAAAGCTCGCCTTCCGGTTTGGAATACATTTATACAGTACAAGAAACAGAAGAGCCAGCACGCCTGTCGTGATCAGGGTACGCATTCCCATGATAGAGGATGTCACACGCGCCACCATCGGCAGATGTTCCGTCAGCTTATTCTGAATGCGGGTTCCGAAGACCAGAAGCACCAGACTGGTGAGGAATGCAACGACAAATATCAAGGTATATGCCATGCCCCGCAGCCGGTTGATGATGTAATTACGTGTCTCTGTTACGTGATAAATGCTGTTCAGCCCATTTGTCAGCGCCGCAATGCCCTTTCCCGCCGACCACAGCGTTGTGATGATCGTAATCGGCATATAAGCAACGGACTGATAAAAGATCTCATTTACAATACCGCCCACGTAGCTCTGAAACTCCGTGGGCAGCATATTGATCAGAACGCTGTAAACATCGTCGCGCGTCAGCGGCGTATATTTTACAAGCGTAACAACCAGAAGAACAAACGGAATAAAGGAAAGAAGAATGAAATACGCACTCTGCGCTGCATAAGCACCGACATGGTCCTCATTCAGGCGCTTCATAAAACCGCGGATTGTTTTTATCATCTGGCAAAACCGCCTTTTCTTTGTTTTCGTGAATCTATCCCATTCTTGCACATATATCGTACTTCAGGATAGCCTACAAAGCATATCATACTTTTCTTTCCTTCGCAAGGGATTTAATTCCATTTCCGGTAATACCATGCGTAACCGCGTGCCGGAACCGGAACGCCGCGCAGAACACGTTTCTCGCCGGTAAACAGATCCTTCCAGGTGAACTCACCCATATCGATCCAGGCCGTGCGGTCTTCATTGCTGAAGTTAAAGAGACCCGTTACCATCTCATTGCCGGATTTTCTGCAGACACAGAGAAGCGCCGTATCATACGTTTCCTCGGTCCAGACATCCGCCTCACCCTCAAACGGACGGTATTTGAATTTCAGCTCCTCCATCTTTTTCATCGAAGCAAAAATCTGATTCTGAACCGTTCCTTTTTTCTCCTTCTGGGGCTCCAGATCCCAGCGGAAGTGGCCGCGGTGCAGATAACGGCTGTCGGCTGCGCGGTCAGAATCTTCACTCTCTTTGTAGGAATAATCGTTGACCTGGCCGATCTCATCGCCGCTGTAGATAACCGGAATACCAGACTGGATGAAAAGGTATGCGTTCAGCATCTCAATTCTCTGGATCGCCTGTTCGGTCTTCGCCTCATTCTGCTCAAAGCCTGCCGCCTCAAGTCCACACAGGGAAGCGGTTGTTCCGCAGAGACGCGCATCCTGCAGCACCGGATCGTCGTTATAGAGCTCTCCTCTTGCGTCGCTTCCCTCCACATAACCGCGGAAATAGTCATTCAGATATTTCTTATGCGGTGCCTCGGCGATGCCAAACTGTTTCAGCCATTCGTAATCGAGGCCCCAGCCGATATCATCGTGGCATCTCAGATAGTTCAGGAAGACATAGTCCTTCGGCAGTCTCGTCACAATATCCATCTGATGTTTCAGCAGGCGGGTATCCGCCGTTGCAACCGTGTGCCAGGTGGATGCCATCGTCGTTACGTTGTACAGCATATGGCATTCCGGTTTCTCGAGTGTTCCGAAGTACGGAACAACCTTTTCCGGCTCCATGACAACCTCGCCGAGCAGCAGAACGCCCGGGCAGACGATCTCGGTGATCATACGCATCATGCGGACAATGGTATGTACCTGCGGCAGGTTACGGCAGGTGGTGCCGAGCTGTTTCCAGATGTATGGAACGGCATCAATGCGGACGATATCGATTCCCTGGTTGACGAGATAGAGCATATTGTTTACCATCTCGTTAAAGACAACCGGGTTCGCATAGTTCAGATCCCACTGGTATGGATAGAACGTCGTCATGACAAATTTATGGCAGTCCTCTCTCCAGGTAAAGTTGCCCGGTGCCGTTGTCGGGAATACCTGCGGACAGGTCTTTTCATATTCGGACGGAATATCGTAGTTGTCGAAGAAAAAGTAACGGTCCTGGTACTCTTTTTCACCGGCAAGTGCACGTTTTGCCCATTCATGATCCTCGGAAGTGTGGTTCATAACGAAATCCATACAAAGGCTCATGCTCTGGTCATGGCATTTTTCAGAGAGGGCAGCCAGATCTTCCATCGTTCCAAGGGACGGCTGTACCGTGCGGTAATCGGCAACCGCATAGCCGCCGTCGCTTTTTCCCTTCGGCGTTGCAAGGAACGGCATCAGATGCAGGTAGTTGACGTTGCACTCTTTTAAATAATCCAGTTTTTTCTCAAGGCCGCTGATGTTATCTGCGAATGCGTCGATGTACAGCATCATACCGAGCATTTTCTGGCTCTTGTACCAGTCTTTCTGTTTTTCTCTTTTCCGATCCAGCGCTTTCCATTTTTTATTCCGCTCTTTGTACCACTGCTCCATGGCTGCACAGAGTTCCTCAAAGCGTCCCTGGCCGTTTGGATACAGCTCACAGTAGAGCCATTTCAGCTCGTCGTAGTGTTTTTCGAGTCTTCTCTGATATTCCACTGTCATGTTGTTTATTCTCCTTTATCTTATTCTTTATTTTGTCACATCATTCCGGTAACGGTAATTCTGTGTTACGTTTCTTCTCTTGCAGTATACCGTTGTGTGAATTATATGTCAACCGTTTACATACCATATTTTTCAACAAATTTCCGGCTTCTTCTTTGTCTTTTTTGCTATTTTTCTGTCTATCGTTTACCGCAGGGCAGAAAAAAACTCCGCGGTTTCTTTTTTCCGCAGAGTTTTCTTTTCGTTTTTGTTTCACGCCGAATCGCGCACCACAAGGCTCACCGGCATGGTCGTCACATTCGGCACCATCTCTCCCTTTCTTCTCCGGTCGATATACGCAATGGAAAGCTCCGACATTTCCTCAATCGGCTGATGGATCGTCGTGATGGAAGGCGTGGTAATCCCGGCGATCACAGTGTCATCAAACCCGACAACTTTAATATCCTCCGGCACCCGTTTTCCCATGGCGTAAAGGCGCTGGAGTACCTGTGCGGCAATCAGGTCACTGCTTGCAAAAATGCCGTCCGTCTCCGGGTGCTCCAGAAGGCCCTTTTCAATATAGGATTCATAGTGCATGGAGCCGTAGCTTAAGCGGTCACTCAAAAGAACTTCCCCTTCAATCCCCCGCTCCCGGCAGACGCGCAGGAATCCATCCGCACGCCGGTCCGCCGGCATATCTCTTCCGACGATTCCGCCGAAATGAAGCAGATGGCAGCAGCCGCAGTCCGCAAGATGCGATGCTGCAAGCGCTCCTCCCTGCTCGTTGTCACACTGGATTGTAATGGCCTCCGTATTTTCCTCTCGCTCGAAATTGACGATCGGAATTTTCAGATCATGAAACTTTTCAATCTGCACATCGCGGCTTGCCATCACAACGCCGGTTACACGGTTGGAGATGAACATATCGAGATATTCGGTTTCTTTCTCCGGCTGATCTTTCGAGTTGCAGAGCAGAATCTTGTAGCCCCGCTTTGCCGCCGCGCTCTCGAGTGCACTGATCATTTTACTGAAAAACGGGTGCGAGATGTGCGGAACGATAACCCCGATCGTATTGGAATGCGCTTTTGCCAGGGAACGCGCCAGCTCATTCGGCTGGTAATTCATCTCCTGCATCGCCTGCGTTACTTTTTTTCTTGTCTCTTCACTGATGTATCCGCGGTTGTTGATCACGCGGGAAACCGTCGTCGCCGTAACGCCGGCGCGTGCCGCTATGTCCTTGATTGTCGCCATGTTTCTCTCCTCGTCATTTTCTAACTGTTTTTCACTTTCGCCCATTATAGCACAAAAAATCTGTTTTCGGTGATTTTTTTAAAAAAGGGAACGGCAGTCGCCGATTTCGATGTTCTGGTAAAAATAGCGGAGAATCTCCTCATACGATTTTCCCTGCTCTGCCAGATGTTTCGCACCGTTCTGTGACATGCCGACGCCGTGGCCGTAGCCGCCGCCGTAAAATGTAAAGGAGACAGCCGTTTCCCCTTCTTTTTCCGGAACCACGATAAAGCAGGCACTCGGAAGCAGCTCCATCTCACAGCTTACAGTTCCGTCATTTTTCTGAATCGGCCAGCCTTTCGCCGAGAGGAACTTTCGGATCTGATACTCTCCCTCGATTTCCATGGATCCTTTTTTCCCCTCGATACGGACGGTTTCTGCCGCACCTCCCTCTGACCGCCGCCGCACCTCAATCCCCGTGATCTCCCCGATTTTCTGATCCGCTGCCCGTTCTGACAGCACATCCGCCGGAATCGTCACCTGCCAGCGGTACCAGCCGTCCTCCACTTCCAGACTTGTGCTGTCCCTTTTGGTGATAAACGATGCAAATGCCTCCTCCGTCTCCGGTTCCTGCTTCTCCCCGCCTACCGTCACGCTCTTCAGATATTCTGCCGTCTCCGCCGTATTCCACACTTCATCCGTACTCGTCTTCCCGCAGGAGGTTGAGAAAAAATACGCCTGAATTGGTTCCCCGCCGCAGGTGATGATTTTTCCTTCTGTCTCCGCCACCGCAGCGTCTGTCTCCGGCTGCGCTTCCATATTGTGGTAGACCTGGCTTTCCACGCTGTCGTCTACATCCGCGTGGTAGTTCTCCCACGTTTTTTCACGAATCCTGGCACACGCATACGTTCTCGCACAGACCGCCTGTGCTTTTAATGCCTCCTTTTCGTAGGAGGACGGCATCTCACTCGGCACGACATACCGAAGATACATTTCCAGATCAAGTTCATTTACAACGAGAAGTCCCTCTTCGCTTTTATAGATGACAAAACTTCCCGGATAAACCGTCTCGTCTTCCGGCTTTCCCGTCAGGGAAACCGCCGTTCCCGCCGTCTCATCGGCCGGCACCACATGCACAACTTCCCCGCATTCCTGTTCCGTCACACAGATCGTCTCCTGCGGGGAAGCTATGTATGCGCCGTCGTTCATGGAAAGGCTTGCGTTTCCACGCAGGGACACCTGTTTCTGTGCGTATCCCAGCTTTCCGCAGTCCGTCAGAAGGACACGAATCTGTACCGGTCCGGCTGCCGTTGTTTCTTTTTGTTCTTCCTTTTTACTGTTCAGAAAAGCCGCGTTTTCCTGTTCCATGTTCTGTATCGTCTCCTCCTGCTTTTTGCCTTCCATCGTCTCCGTCCTGCTTTCTGCTGTCGCTGTCTCTTCCGGCGCATCCAGACGGCGCTTCACAACAAACAATAACAGCAACAGGAGAATCCCCACTCCTAACAGTATCAATTCCAATTTATCATTTTTTCTCTTCATATCTCATTCTATGCACACGGCTTTTTGTCCGATTCCTTTTCTTTTTGCGATTTTTCCTTGACAAATACCGCCCTATGGTATATAGTACGGTTGTGTATAAATTTCATATCAACATCCAGAGTGCATCAAAAGAAGATCCGTCTTTTGGTGAGAGAGGGAATTCAGGTGAGATTCCTGGGCGATCCGGTCACTGTAATCAGGGAGTGAAGCATAACAAATCCATTGTATGTCCGCAACATATGAGAAGGAATGTGGAACGATGATCTGTAAGTCAGGAAACCTGCTCTGTATGCATAGGGTTGATGCTTCCGATGAAAGCTTCCATTCAAAGACTATTATGGGATATGGAATGTCTGAAAATTTTCGATTAGATTTTTAGAAACCTTCGAGCGAGATTTATGCATTGCATTAAACGGCCGGGTAAACCGTTTCAGATTCTGGTTTCGCCTGTTCTTAGTCAGGCGCCATCCTCCGCTTAAAGGTGTCTGCTATTCCGCTTGCAGGTTGATTCAGATGGCGAAGCGGTTACCCACCTCTGAAAAGAATATGACATAACTGGTAAGATTCTGTTGGATTCGAAAACAGGGTCTTTTCTTTTTCTGTTTTTTCAGAATTCGTTTTCTGCATATTTTCCCATAAAAAGGCTCCCCGCCTGCGCTCCTGTTTTCACAGGACGCTGCAGGAAGGGAGCTTTTTTATGCTGTTTCTATAGCAAGACCCGAAAATAATGCAAAAAAGGCAGTGCTGCAGAGCGCGAATTGCAAGGAACAGATTTGAAGGCGTACCGAGGTACGACGAAAATCTGTGACGCAGTAATTCATGCTCTGCGGTGCTGAATTTTTTGCATTATTTTCGAGGATTGCTATAAAATAGGATCTTAGAAAATGAATTTGTATACGGTTGTGGTGTCGTAAGTATCGCCTGCCTCGAGGATCGGTTTCTCCTCACCCTCCTGGTTGATGGCATTCGGCACATACTGAGATTCCAGGCAGAAGCCGTTGCGTTTGTCATAGAATACCCCATTCTTTCCGGTAACCGGAGCAATGAAATTTCCGGCGTAGAACTGAACGCATGGCAGATCCGTGAAGGCTTCCATGGTGATGCCGCTCTCTTTGCAGGATGCGACTGCCATCAGCTCAATGCTTCCCTCGACAGCCTTGTCCAGGATAAAGTTGTGGTCGTAGCCGCCGGTCAGTTTGAGCTGTTCGAAATCTGCTTCGATCTCTGCTCCGATTGCTTTCTCGCTGGTGAAATCCATCGGGGTTCCCTGTACCGGTGCATGCTCGCCGGTCGGGATGGATGCAGAATCGATCACCGGGCTGAACTGCTCCGCTTTTAAGACAAGTGTCTGGTTCTCAATAGATCCGGCATCGTGGCCTGCCAGGTTGAAGTAGCTGTGGTTTGTCATGTTGACAACGGTATCCTGATCGCAGCTTCCCTCATAGTGGATTTCTACGGCGTTCTCATCGGTCAGGGTATACGTAACGGACACTTCAAAGTTTCCCGGGAATCCCTGGTCTCCGTCCGGGCTCATCAGAACGAAGGTAACGGCGCTGTCATCCGCCTCTTCTACGTTCCAGAGGCGGTAATCGTATCCGTCCGGGCCGCTGTGCAGGTTGTTGTTGTTCTCATTTTTTGCCAGCTGGTATGTTTTTCCGTGCAGTTCAAATGCTGCTCCCGCGATACGGTTTCCGTTTCTTCCGATGGTGGCTCCAAAATGGCTTCCGTCGGTCTCATAGCCGGTTACGGAGTCAAATCCAAGGACAACGTCTCTCTTCTTTCCATCCTTATCCGGAACGAGAACCGATACCAGATGTGCGCCGTAATCGGTTACACTGATTTCCATTCCGTTTTTATTGGAGAGCGTGTAGAGCAATGCTTCTTTTCCGTCTTTTGTTGTTCCAAAACCCTGTTTTTTCATGTTCCTTCTCCTTTTGGTTGTATGTAACGTATAAAAGAGAACCATTTTCATGATTCTCTTTTTTCTCTTTTGTAACCCCGGAATGCCGTTTCCCATACTTTGACTCCTAGCAACGCAAGCTAGGTGGGTAGCCGCAGTCACCATTTCTGCCTTCCACTGACGTCTGTTTCCAGGGTGGCCTGACATCCACATGACAATAATAAGCCTCCCGTTTAAAGTAAATGTAGGTTCAAAATAATGAGATCATCGAACATTCCAGGAAGTTACATTTTTCTTCTTTTCTTTTCACAATTCGGATTATACGCTATTTTGGTTCGCTTTTCAAGTATTATTGCACAATTACTCAAAAATATTCGAACAGCTTTTGTATTAAATGATAATACACACCATTCCGCCCCGGCTGTCGTTGACAATTTTCTGCATGGAATCCTGGAGTTTTGCCTGGCCATCCTCGGTGATCTGGGCGATTTTGCTGCGGATGCCGTCGTCAACGAGCTGCTCGACGGATTTGCCGAAAATGTTGGTATTCCAGATTCCCTCCGGGCTCTTTGCGCTCTCTTTGATATAGGCGATCAGATCCTCCGCCTGCTGCTCACTTCCGACGATCGGCGCAATCTCCGTCTCGATGTTGGCCTTGATCATATGAATCGACGGGCTCACCGATTTAATTTTCACGCCGTATTTGTTTCCCTGATGGATCACGGCTGGCTCCTCCAGCTGAATCTCCTCCCTCCCCGGAATCACGACGCCGTAGCCGCATCCGCGCACCGCATGAATCGCGTCCTCTACCTTGCGGTACTCTTCCCGCTGTGCCGACAGCTCGCGGATCGTCTGCACCAGATCATACTCGCCTTTGATCTCCACGCCGGCAAGTACACTCAGCATTTCATAATAATACTGCTCTTTCACCTCAATCCGCACCTTCACCGTACCGCTCGCAAGATCCATCGACTGCAGCAGTGTCTGGCTGACATACTGACTGGCAATCGCTGTTTTTCCGCCCACTGCATCCTTCAGGCGCGTCTTTTCCCTGCACATCTCACGGATCTTCTGCAGCAGCTCTGCCTTCAGCGGATGGTCATCGGCAAGAAGCTCCACCCATTTTGGAATATAAAATTCCATCTGCTGAAGCGGGAACTCATACAGCACCTTTTCGAGCATATGCAGAATATCTTCTTTGCGGAGCTGGTCGCAGTTCACCGCCATCGCTGCCACGCCGAATTTTGTTTCAAGCTCCTTTACCTGCCGCTGTGTCTCCTCCCGGTACGGTTTTTTCGCATTCACAAGAATCAGGAAGGGCTTTCCCTGCTTTTTGAGCTCCGCAACGGTCCGTTCCTCCGCCTGCAGAAAATTCTCCCGCGGCAGCTCGCCGAACGATCCGTCGCACGTCACCATAAGACCGATCGTGGAATGTTCTGCGATCACCTTCTTCGTACCGATCTCCGCCGCCTCCCGGAACGGAATCGCCTGCTCGGACCACGGTGTTTTCACCATCCGCTCCTTCTCATTTTCCAGATTTCCCGCCGCGTCCGGCACCAGAAAGCCGACGCAGTCGATCAGTCGCAGCCGGATCGGATCGCCCTCCCCAAGCTGCAGCTCCACGGCGTCTTTCGGCACAAATTTCGGCTCCACCGTTGTGATCGTCTTTCCCTCCCCGCTTAAAGGCAGGGCATCCCGTACCTCCGCCTGTTCCTTTTCCGAAAGATACGGCAGTGCCAGCACCTCCAGGAAACGGCGGATCAGGGTGGACTTTCCCGTCCGTACAGGCCCCACCACTCCGATCAGGAACTGGCCCTTCGTTCGTTTCTGAATATCGCGGTATACTGAATATGCATCCATGCGCTATTGTCCCCCTTTTGATCTTTGTTGCTATGTACTGTTATATTCTATGAGCCGGCCCCCTCTCCTATCACCAAAACTGCACTGCCGCGCACGCAAAAAAGGCACCGCCGCCCTTTTTTCGGACGCACAGTGCCTTTTTTCTGTCACTTTCTTATCTTCAGCCTATGATCAGCTGTTTTTTCTCATGGCAGCCTCTACCACATGGCCGACCAGAACAGATGTGGTAACGGATCCTACGCCGCCTGGAACCGGTGTGATTGCCTCAACGATCGGCTCAGCTTTTGCGTATGCAACGTCTCCGCAGAGTTTTCCTTCTTCGTTTACGTTGATTCCGACATCAATAACGGTCTGGCCTGCACACAGGTAAGTATCATCTACAACACCTGCACGGCCTGCTGCTACGATCACGATATCTGCCTCTTTAACTACAGACGGCATGTCTTTCGTTCTGGTATGGCAGATGGTTACGGTTGCGTTTTTCTTTAACAGCATCATGGCTGCCGGTTTTCCTACAACGAGGCTGCGGCCTACGACAACGGCTTTTTTACCGGTGCAGTCGATGCCGTAGTGGTCGAGGATCTCCATGCAGGCCTGCGGAGTACATGGCGGGAAGCCCTGTTTTGTTCCGGCGAATACGCCTACCATGGAACCGTCTGTGATACCGTCTACGTCCTTCTCCGGGGAGAGTGCTTTGATGACTGCTGCCTCATCGAGATGTTTCGGAAGCGGACGGAAAATCAGAACGCCGTGGATGGAATCGTCTTTGTTTACTTTATCGATGGTAGCCATCAGCTCTTCCTGGGTAACGTCTGCCGGGAGAAGGAATTTCTCGTATGCAACGCCTAAGGTCTCACAGCGTTTGGTTGCTCCTCTTTCGTAGGAAAGGTCATCCTCTCTCTCTCCGACACGGATGATTCCGAGAGTCGGTTTTACTCCTTTTGCTTCCAGCTCTGCTACATTTGCTTTGATCTTCTCATTTAATGCTGCTGTTACTTCTTTTCCTAATAACTGTTTTGCCATTTTTTTATCCTCCGCTTTTCTTTTCGGTCAAAGAGAACTCCTTTTGCAACCCGCTTGCTGCCGGGAAGTTTCTCTGGCCGTTTGTTTTCAGGCTTTCAGTCTTCCCAGTACGTTCCGGAAAATCTCGTCTGCTTTTACGGTATAGACCGCAAGCATTTCATCACATTTTCGATTTAGTTCTTCTGCATATTCCCGGTTTTTCATAGATTTCGTGTTGATATATACATTCAGGGAAGCACCCTCTAAGGCTGCTTTGCAGAATGCTGCGCCAACGCCCGCATCGCTGATTGCGAGTGCGGAACCTTTTGCTGCAAATTCCACGATCAGATCGATCGCTTCACAGCATTTTTCCATGATTTCCATCGGCACGGAGCAGGCGTCCTTCAGCACGATTTCCATAACTCTTGCTTTTTCTGCCTTCTCCTCCTCTGTCTCGCGCGGCATGCCGTATGCTTTGGAGAGCGGTTCGAACACTTCTGCATCGCGCTCGATCAGGTGAAGCAGTTCGTCCTGAAGCGTGGTTGCTTTCGCCATCAGCTCTTTCATTTCCTCTTCGACATCCGCATATTTCTTTTTACCTACTGTCAGCGCACCAACCATGTTGCCAAGCGCTGTGCCGACAGCGCCAACCAGTGCAGAAGCTCCGCCGCCGCCCGGAACCGGTGCTTTGGAACCGAGCACGTCTACAAACTCATTGCAAGGTACTGTTGAAAATCCCATGTTATTTTCCTCCGCTTATTTTTTTCGATCCAGAAGCCATCCTGATGGCCTCAAACCATAACTATTTTGCAGCCAGAGCCTTCAGCATATCAATTGTGACATCTCCCACAACCGCCATATCCTCTCCCTGCGTAAATGCAGCCGGGAAATTGTCCGAAAAGAGGATCTGCGCGGACGGCGGAAACTCATCATCTCCTGCCCATAAAATCAGTCGTACAAAAAGCCCTTTCATAAACTCCAGCTCATATCCGACATCACCGGATGAAATCGCCTGAGCGCCGACACGTTCCATGATCTCACGGAATGCATCCAGCTTTCCGCCAAAGCCAAACGCAAGACGGAACAGGCATCTTCCCTGGAACTGTTTAAAATAAACTTCTCCCCACGGAATCTCCCGGTACGTCAAAAATTTTCCGGTAGACGGAGCAGCTCCGCCCTCTGTCAGATAACGCAATACCAAAATTTTTGCATTCGGTTTTTTCTCGAGTGGATACCAGCCAATTATCGGCGAAACGCTTCCATCATCTCCAATATGAAATACGTTGTACTCCGGCCACGAAATCCGGTAGGAAACACCCATCAGGGAAACGGTAAACTCCTGTTTTTCCGCATCATACGGAACGTCGCACCGGCTGGAAATCTCTCTTGGATCTGCATTCTGATACACTTCCAGATAATGCTCATACGGAATACGCTCTTTGCTGTCTTTTTCGTAATTTAAGTCTACTGCCATGTAAATCCAATTCCTCTCAAAAAGGTTCGCCACAATTCAAAGCAAAACCACATGTGTTTCACCTTGAATCGTAACAGAAAGTTCTGCTTCCGTTTTATGCTTCCACAGACGGGAACATCGTCGTGTCTGTGTGCGGCAGGAAGCACGCCGCTACAAATTCATCCATATAGGTTGGTACCGTAGAGAGTTCCAGATATGTCATGTTCCGGGCAACCTCATACGTTTTCTTC
Source organism: Blautia sp. TM10-2 (assembly GCF_003480845.1). Lineage (NCBI taxonomy): Bacteria > Bacillati > Bacillota > Clostridia > Lachnospirales > Lachnospiraceae > Blautia > Blautia sp. TM10-2. The sequence goes on from NZ_QUJZ01000001.1 coordinate 77,263, forward strand.
TCTGCTGCTGTCGATAAAAGCATTGAATACGCACCGGTCAGGGAAGAGTTACCAATGTAATGGAATTTTTCCAGCGGAATATCCGGGAACATACCGATGGTAACGGCATTTTTCATGTTGATGCCGCTTCCGATACCGCCCGCTACGTAAACCTCCTCGATCATGGAAACATCCATATCCAGATAGTTCAGCATCGTACGGATCGCTGAGAAAATCGCGCCCTTGGCGCGGATAAAGTTGTCGATATCGACCTCGGTAATCTCAACATCGCGGACACTTCCAGCCTCCTCCTCGAACGCAATGACATAGCTTCCCATGCCATATTTGTCGTGGCGGATCCGTTTTCCCTCACGGATAAATTTACCCTTCGGATTGACCATCTTCGCGCGGAACAGCGCCGCAATCACATCGATGATACCGGAACCGCAAAGGCCGATCGGTTTCGTACCCTCATCTCCGATAACATGGTACGAAGGTTCCATCGTCTCCGGATCAATCGTACATTTTTCAATCGCACCGTCGGTCGCACGCATGCCACAGCTGATATCGCCGCCCTCAAAGGCCGGTCCGGCCGAGCAGGCACAGCTTACCATAAAGTCAGAGTTTCCAAATGCAAGCTCGCCATTGGTACCAAGGTCAATAAAAAGACTCATCTCCGGCCGGTTCCAGATCATGCTGACCAACGCGCCGGCAGTAATATCTCCGCCCACATAGCTTCCGATGTTCGGTGCCAGAATGATATGGGCGTCCGGATGAATCGCAAGATTGACATCCGATGCAAACAGTGAGTTTGTCTTAAAGAAGGCCGGAATATACGGCTCCATCCGAAGCGGATCTGCATTGATGCCCATCATCAGATGCTCCATGGTAGTGTTTCCGGCAATCGCCGCACGGTAAATCTGCTGACTGCTGATTTTCGCTGCACGGCACATGTTGGAGATCATCGGGTTTAAGGTTTCTTTGATGATTGCATTCTGCAGTCTTTCATGGCCTCCCGGTTTCTGGGATTCAATGATACGGTTGATAACATCCGCACCATACCGGATCTGTCCGTTTCCGGAAGAGGCTTTTGCCAGGATTTCTCCGCTCAGCATATCCACGATCAGTGCAGAAACTGTCGTTGTTCCAATGTCGACAACGAGACCGCCGACAACTGCTTTTGCTTCCATTGGAAGCATATCGTATAAAAAGACGTCATTTGGCGTAACCCGGACGACACACTGTGCCTGAAAATGGGATTCCCGAAGGACATCCGGCATTTTTTTCAGTACAGAGTACGGAATCCGTACCCGGTCAAGCCCCGTCGCTGCCTGTACAGCCCAGGTTACTCTCTCGTTATCCGGCATCGTATCATCCAGAGTAGGCTCTTCCATTGAGATTGTAATCACCTGCATGCTGTTTTTCAGCTCCAGACCGGCGTCTGTAATTTTCTTTTTCGTATCTTCAAAAATTGCAATTTCACTCGGTGAACTAAGGTCTGCCACTTTCATGCGGCTCCGGTAAGCGGATGCAATGTCCGGCACTTCCACTTCAACATCGCCTTTGACGGTGCTGACGCACGCCAGTCTCCAGCCATTCTGATATTCTTCCTCAGAAATATGGCGGGTTATTTTGGAATCCAGCTCACCGCTCACAAGACGAACGCGGCATTTACCGCACGATGCGTTTCCGGAACACGGTGCATCGATCGGCACATTGCTCTTCTGCGCTACTTCAAGAAGGCGCTCACCCTCGGTTGCGTAGGTGACTACCGGTTCTCCCTCTTCAAATCGAAAGGTTACTTTTGCCATAATCTGTAAATCCCCCAGTCGTATATATTCTCCGCTGTTTTTTTATTTTTCCGCTTTTAGATAGAAAAACCCCTGATGGTGCCTCAGGTTTTCGCAAACGCTACGGCACCATCAGGGGAAAACCTGCGAGATTTAAAGATTAAAGCTCCAGATAAGAATCTGCGTACAGAGTGTTGCCTTTGAATACGTCACAGGATTTAATGGTCTCCATCAGTCTCAGGTCATTCGGGTTAACGATGGCGCTGGTCAGACCCTGCATCATAGCCATAGCTACAAGTGCGGAATCCATGATCGGACGGATGTTTTTCGGCATACCGTTGGAGTTGTTGGAAAGTCCGCCGGTAGAATTCAGTCCCATATCACTGAACATCTTGATGCACTCAAGAACTTCCATCTGTTTGTCCTGCATTCCTTTTACAACCAGAAACAGCGGGTCAAACCACAGATCGGTCGGCTCCATACCATGCTCCATACCTCTTTCCAGAAGGGTCTGGCAGTACATCATACGCTCGTCGTTGTCTTTTGCAATTCCTTCGCCGTTGCAAAGTGCAATAACGATTGCATCGTTTGCAGCCGCAAGGTCAACGTACTCGATTCTTCCTGCAGCATCTGCAGAGTTTACGATCGGTTTTCCTTTGGAACGGTTGTATACAGAGATACCAGCCTCAATTGCTTTTTTGTTGGATGTATCCAGAGCCAGCGGAACATTGTCAAAATTGCTCTGCAGCAGCTCAACAGCCCATTTCATGATGTCTTCTCCATCATTCTCAGCCGGTCCGATGTTTACATCAAGGTAAACGGCACCAGCATCCAGCTGCTGTTTTGCTCTCTTTAAAATTGGCTCTTCATCTCTTGCTGCGAATGCTTTGTTTACAGTAGGAGCTGTAACGGAAAGTCTTTCGCCGATGGTTACAAATTTTGCCATATCTCTTCTCCTTTTCTTTTGGGAATCCCCCATAATTATTTTTTTCACGGAAGGAACTCCGCTTGTCTGGAGTTCCTCCCGGAATTTTTATGTATTACAGTTCTCCGTTTGCCTGCAGATCTTTCATGAATTTCACAAGCTGAACTGCCTCAAGCGGAGCAACGATTACTTCCCATCCAGGAAGTTTGGACTCAATGTCGCCCTTTAATACGGCTACTTTACCAGGAATGATAACTTTTCTGGATTTTACTTTATCTTCTACATTCTCTTTGAAGAATTTGGAGATAGAGTTACCGGAGAATTTACCTGCTGCCCAGGATGTCAGTACAGAAAGTCCGCCGGCGTCGTTGATTACAAGGTTTACCGGAACTCCGGATCTCTCGAGCTCTCCGGATACCAGGAAATAGGTCAGAGCAAAGTCTACTGTGGTCAGGCAGATCGAATTTTCATCTGCGCCGTTCAGCGGGTAGATGCCCGGCTCTACTTTCATCGGTTTCTGCGGATCGGTAAATACGTTCTGGCGAAGTCCGAATACCGGAAGTGCCTCTGCGTATCCCATTTCCTCAAGAACAATAATGGAACCGTATTTCATGGTGAACAGGGAAAGCAGTGCCTGCTGCATATATCTGTCGCCCTGTGCAATTTTTGCCAGATTTACAATAGACGGATAACCAAAGGTACGGTCTGTATCCTTTAAGGATGCACGTCTTACCTGTACGGTAGTAGCAAAGGTCTCTTTGATGGTCGCTTCTGTGGTATCAAGAACAAGGTTCTTGTTGCCGAGTTTCTCGATTGCTTCTACGGTGTCGTGAAGCTCATCAATGCTTGCGCCACTTACGCCGAGAACAACGCCTGCCTCTGTGGCAAGTTTGCTCATCTCTTCATAATTGGATGCATTTGCACCATTCAGGATCGGTTTGCCTGCTTTGCATACTTCCAGAGCAGCTTTTGCAGCTTCTGCGTCCTCACAGCCAAGTACCAGAACTTTTCCGGTTGCTGCTGCTTTCGTTACAAGAGATACGTATTTGTCTACGCCATTTCCGGCATAGTTTACATACAGCATCTCTGCGCACATACGCTCACCGATACGGTCGTAATCAACTTTTTTGTCTTCTTCCAGTTTTGCGTCGATCTCTTCGTCAGACATGCAGCTGCAGAGAGATACTGCATAACGGGTTTTGCTTACAAATGTTTTCTCATGACGATAGAGAACCGTCTCTCCGCCAAGGGTGTACTCACTGTCGCCGGTTCCGACTTTGATGGTCTTCATTGGCGGTGCGGTAGCTTCGGAAAGCTGTGCCATAGCGTCGTCAGACATATATGGGCACGCTGAAATATCCATAGCGCCCTGTGCAACCTTCATGGAGAATGCCATACAGGTCGGACATCCGCACTCTTTACAGTTTTTCTTTGGGGTCATTTTAAAAATCTGAATACCTGATAATGCCATAATTCTTTATCCTCCTAATCTCTTCCTTACGTACTGATTACATCAGTTCCTGAATCATTTTGGAAATGGTTGCAACAGACTGTGGATGTTTGAGGATAACTGCATCAGAACCAGAAGCCAGAGATGCGGCTGCTGTCTGAATCTCCATAGAGATTCCTCGTACTTCCTGATTTCCCCATTCCGGAGATTCCTCTTCTGTTGCCATTGCCTCTTTTACATTCCATGTCTCAGAAGCGATTGGAGTAATAATTGGCATCTGCAGCATTTTATCGTCCTGGGATAATGCTGCTGCTTTGATACGGTCCAGTGTAGATACTACGTACTCATATCCGTATCCGACTGCTGCAGAACCTACGTTCATAACAATGCTGTCCGCGCTGACACCAAGCTGGGTCATAACAACATTCAGCTGTTTTGCAAGGTTGATATCTACAGCGGACTCAGCGCCGACTTTCTGGCTGTATGCCAGACCTGCGGCTGCACCAACTGCCTTGTAATCTTCTTCTCTTGCGGACATAACAAGAACGTTTCTTCCCTGAAGGACCTCTGCTACTTTTGTGAGCAGTTCGGAATCCTTCTCAACGTTTTTACATCCTTCTACAACAAGCGGCACGTCAACGGCATCAGCAACCTCTTTGACTGTCTCAATGAGTTCTTCTACCGATTTGTTCAGACCGTTCGGGTCTCCGCCTGCCAGACGAAGGCAGAGGAAATCTGCACCTTCCATAGCTGCTGCTTTTTTTGCAATCTCGCCCATGGTAGCTGCACCTTCATAGTATGCTTTTACGCTTTCCGGTTCTCCTTCCATACCAAGGTCTGTGATTTCAACGCCGACCTTCGGTCCGTTTTTGATTTCACCGTCGAAAGCATAGAATGGTAATACGTTTTCTCCGCCAAGAGTTACGGTTTTGTCTCCGCTGCCGATTACAACGGATTTAATTGCTGCATTAAACTTTTGTGGTTTGCGATTAAACGGCATAAAAAAAGCCTCCTTAAAAATAAATTCCATACAGGCATATCTCCATGATTCCGCTTCATGGACACACCTGTTATTATTTTAACGTTTTTTCCCGGAGAATGCAAGATTTACCAGGATATTTTCCAAGATTTTCTGACAAAAAGTATCCGTTTTCTCTTCGTCAGCCGTTTTTTTCCAGAAAATCACTTTACAGCTGCCGGCATGTGCCGGAAAGGGCTTCCTCCTCCGCTTTGGAATCCCCTCCCAAGCCATGCCGGTCTGCTTATTCTTTCACAGGATAAGCCTGTAAAATACGAATTACATCATTGGATCCATGCCAAGTGCCGGATGACCTTTCTCGGTCAGGAATGCAACCAGTGTCTCCGGATCTTCTGCGATGGTCTCGTCACCGATCATATCGGTAAAGTTGTCGATACCGTACAGCTCTTTTGCTGTTTCATTCAGTTTCTCTGCAACCTGCTCTTTCAGCTCTTTCGGCATCCATACGATACGGGCAACGCCGCCTTCTGCTTTCATAAATTTCTTGGAAGCGATAAAGTGTTTGCCGTGTCCCATGAATCCAGGAGTCTGAACACCGCCGCCTGTCATGGAAGCCAGCTCGGAGAAGGTCATTCCCAGAGGAGTCATGCCTGCGTACTCACGGTTTGCGATGCAGACACCGTTGGAGAACGGCTCGATACCACAGATACACTCGAAGCATCCGCAGGATGTCATTGGTTTTTCCATGATGGAGTACAAAGATACATCATCAAGAGCGCCCTGGGAAAGTTTACGAACAGCCTCGTTAACATCCTCGTACTCACCGATTCTCTCATCGATTACTTTTTCTTTTGTGATAACCTGGCAAGGTCCGTTCGGATCCAGCTCGTTGGTAGCTTTTGCATCCAGCCATGAAACAGCACCGCAAAGTCCGAGACGCTCTGGTGTAACAACACATACATGGCTCGGGGAGAATGCCTGGCACATGATACAGCTGTAGTATACCGGTACGGATTCATCTGTCATGGTAGACAGACGCTCATCACGTTTGTCGAATACCGGAATTGCAATTTCGTGACGGATCTTGGTACAGTCTTCCGGATTGGTGTAGATCTTAACCTGACATTTGTCAACAACAGCCTCGAACTCGTTCTTCACCTGTGCGTACAGAACTTCTCCGAAGTGTTTTGCACGGAAGCCTGCGTTGAAAGCTTCTTTGCTGACACGGATACGGATCATATCACGCTGTCCGGTATGCATCACACCTTCGATGCAGTTCAGGTAGCTGTGGAATTTACGCTCAAATACAGGCTCGAAATCCGGCTGCATGCTCTTTCCGGCAACCTCAACAACGTATGCAATGCTGTGCTTGGAACCTACCTCGAACTCGTCGATGTCCGGTCCGATCAGCTCGATCTTGTGATCTTCTACTTCGGAAGCATCTTTTGTCTGAACCAGCTCGCAGCAGTCTACACGGGAACCGTCAAACTCAACCTGCATATCACCGCGGCGGATGATTTCGCCTTCAAATGCAGATGCGAATGCAACCGGGATATCGATGTTTGTAATTTTAATCTTGATGTCGCGGGCTTCCAGAGAAGTTGCGTTGAATTTGGAAACGTCCTTCTGGATAATGAGACTCTTCGGAATAGCCGGAACGTCTTTGTCATCGTTTGTGATAACCGGGAAACCAAGTGCAATCGCACCAGCGCCGCATGCAACGATCACATCATCCAGAGGAGCAAAAGCATTTACGAATGCCGGTACACGGTCTTTGGTGTAGGTCATCAGTGCGCCTGCATCGCCTGCAGTTACGTTACCGAAGATCAGGGCTGCACGGATTGCTACGGATACAACGTGGATTACAGATGTTACGTCTTTTCCAAGCGGGATGACACGTACGTTTGCGCCGGTCTTGTATCCTAATTCCTGACACTGATCAATGATTCCGCCAACCAGTGTTACAAGAATACCCTGTGCCTGATAGCTCTTAACCAGATCCACGCCTTCCTGTGCGGTCGGAGCGCTTCCAAGGATAACAGCTACGCCCGGGATATCGCCTGTTACAAGCGGCACACCAAGCTCACGGATGATGGCATCGCTTAAATGGCCGTAGCACGGCTCATCATATGGTTTTGCACCGTCGATGTATTTAATTGCCTCGATGAACTCTGCGCAGAGTGCAGTTGCAACACCGGACATAAATACATCGTTCAGCTGATTTTCTCTTGTCATCAGAGATTTTACCACGCCAAGAGCCTCTTTCATCTCTTTTAAGTTGGTAACCTTTACTCCTGTTACAGCATAGTAACACGGAAGTGCGTAAGCAGTGTCCGGGAAGCTGACTGCTTTTTCCTCTCCGTTTGCTGCGATTGCGGCGTCAACGGCAGCTTCGGTAAGACCGTATACTGCATCATTTCCGCCAAATACTCTCTCGAATAATGTCATGTGTTTTTCCTCCTATCACACTTTTTCCATGCCAGGCATGTTTGACTTATCGATTTTTGTTTTTATTTTCCGTATCTCTTCTACTGCAGCCGCGCTGTAATCATATGGAGACGAACCTTCCCTGTCCGCTTCCATAATTTCCGGGTTGTAGTGGACCATGCCCAGAAGATCCTCCGGGGGGATACGGTCCTGTATGAATGCCTCATCTTTTTCGTCGCGTACTTTGTTTGCCACGACATGAACCTGATGAACGCCAAGCTCTTCGGCCAGACGTTTGACATTCTTATAGGTCTGAATACTTCTTGCACCCGGCTCGATGACTACGATGAACATATCCATGCCCTCCGTCGTTCCTCTTCCCAGATGCTCAAGGCCTGCTTCCATGTCGAGGATGACAACATCCCCTCTGTGAAGGACCAGGCTGTTGATGATTCTCCGCAGCATCACATGCTCCGGGCAGACACAGCCGCTTCCGGCCGTCTCCACGGTGCCAAGCGTCAGGAGTTTGACTCCATTGTACTCTTTGCTGTATTTATCGGGGATATCACTTACTCTCGGATTTATCTTGTAAAACCGGTTGTCTGCACTTGCCTCGGTGCGCTCTTCGATCAGTTTTCTCATTTTGGTAATCGGAATGATCGAATCGAGGATTTCTTCCGGAAATCCAAGCGCAAGGCCCAGATTGGCATCCGGATCGACATCTGCAGCCAGAACCGGATGGCCTTCTTCTGCATAAAGTCTTGCAAGGGTCGCTGCGATGGTTGTTTTTCCTACGCCACCCTTTCCAGTTACTGCTATTTTCATTTTACACCTTTTCACTTCAAAAAGGGCGGTCTCTTTTTACGTCAGGGACCGCCCTGTCCTTTTTATACGCCGAGTGCGGCACGTTTCTCTTCGATTCGTGCGAGCATTGCATCGCCCAGCTTGTCGATGTCTTTTTCTACTGTGTAAGCTGCCTCAACCCAGTCGCGGACACCGTTGGTCAGAAGTCCTGTTACCTCAGTGGATCCGGATACATACGGCTCTACGCCAAGGTAAGTATCGATACCGGTTGCTACAACATAGTTTCCGATGGAAACTGCTTTCTCAGACATCCACTCCGGAGCACATCCGACAACCGGAAGCTGGGAAATATTGACATTACCGATTTTAGCAAGTTCTGCTACAAGAACCATCATACGGGAGATATCAACGCAGGATCCCATGTGGAGTACCGGCGGGATATCAGCCAGCTCGCAGACACGTTTCAGACCTGCACCGCAGAGATCTTTAGCACGTTTGTCCATCAGACCTGCTCTTGCTGCTGCCTGTGCAGAGCATCCGGAAGCAACGATGATAACGTCGTGCGCGATCAGCTTCTTCATCAGCTCGATGTGAGCGGTGTCCGGACGGACTTTCGGGTTGTTGCATCCTACCATGGCAACTGCACCGCGGATAACGCCGGATGCCACACACTGCCACAGCGGCATCAGAGTTCCGGTCTGGTCAACCTGGGAATTGGTTACTTTATCCAGAGTCTTGATGATGGACTCAAAAGAGTATCCAACGGTTGCTTTCTGCTTCATATGCGGGATATGTACCAGCTCCGGTTTCCGGTTTTTAAAGTTTTCAATTGCCATTTTTACGATGGCTTTTGCATTCTCACCTGCTGTTTTTGCGTTGAAACGAATGTATTCTGCATCCGGCATCTGCGCAATCGGGCTGGTGGTAACGAATTTAGTATGGAAACATTTGCTTAAAGGTCCAAGGGCCGGGAAAATACACTGTACGTCAACAACGATGGCCTCGCAGGCACCGGTCAGTACCACGTTTTCCTGCTGCAGGAAGTTACCTGCCATCGGCACGCCGCGGCGCATTGCTACTTCATTGGAAGTACAGCAGACACCTGCCACGTTGATTCCCTTTGCTCCCATTTCTTTTGCATATGCGATCATCTCCGGATCGTCTGCGTATTCGCAGATCATCTCGGAAAGTGACGGATCATGGCCATGAACGATGATATTTACTTCATCTTCTTTCATAACACCAAGGTTTGCCTCGGTTTCGATCGGCTTTGGAGTTCCGAACAGTACGTCAGAGAACTCGGTACCCATCATGGAGCCGCCCCATCCATCGGAAAGTCCGGAACGAAGGGACTGGCGAACGAGTGCTTCCGGAAGGGAAGAACATCCCATATGAGTCATATGAAGAGAACATGCAACCTCACGGTCAATCGCACGCGGTGCGATTTCTTCTCTCTCCCAGATATCCTGTGTATGCTGCGGAGCACGTTTCAGGAATCTCTGTGTTCCGAACGGTTTACCATACTCTAAAAGAGCCAGCTCGGACATCTCATGTGCCAGATCGTAAATATCTTTTCCTTCTGTCTCTACGCCCCACTCTTTTGCGATACGGATCAGTTTCTCCGGATCTTTTACTTTGTAGTTTCCGTTTGGATCAGCCTCATGCAGTGTGTGGCAGATCTCACGGCCATGATCGGAATGTGTTGCGGAACCGCCTGCTGTAAAGCGCAGGAAGTTACGTCCTACAATACCGTGTACATCGCATCCGCAGATTCCTCTCGGTGCCTTTGGTGTAATACGGCAAGGTCCCATCGTACAGATACGGCAGCAGGTTCCCTGCTCACCGAATTTACAGTGCGGGGTCTGGTTTTTTACACGAAACTGCCATGCGTCAGCGCCAACCTTTGCACCATTTTCCAGGAGCTCATTCGTGGCCTGTTCGAATTCTTCTACGCTTGTTAATTTGAATTCGCTCATCTTGTCCTCCTCAAGATTGTATTTTAATATTTTTATGGTAAAAACATCCTCCCATGGGGGATATTTTACTTTTGAAATATCCCTCCGTCTGCAGCGTGTACAAAGCGGAGGGCAGATTCTCTGTTTTTATAAATCAAGGTTTTCTACGATTTTCTTTAATGCCGCGCGTACCGGAGAGTCTTCCGGCAGACGTACGGTTGGTTTTCCGTCACAGTCATATTCATAAACCTGATCATCGTGCGGAACAACGCCAAGGAGAGTTAATCCCTGTTTTTCAATCTCCTCACGGGTTCCCTCATTTAACACGCCATTCGGCGCACGGTTTACGATTAGTCCTACCTGCTTCGGCTTCATATCGCATTCTTTGATCAGCTCCGCGATTCTCGCAGCGGCCTGTACTCCTCTTCTTGAGCAGTCACTGACCAAAATAGCTGTATCCATTCCCGGAAGTATACCACGGCTGATATGCTCCATGCCTGCCTCGTTATCCACAACCATGAAGGGATAATTCGGATACAGCTTTGCAAGCTGATTCTGCAGAAGTCCATTGACGAAGCAGTAGCAGCCTTTTCCCTGTGTTCTTCCCATCACAAGCAGGTCAAAATCATCTTCCTCAGTCAGAGCGCCTGCAAATTTAAATTCCGCATAATCTGCCTTGCTCATACCTGCCGGAATCGGGTTTTTGGATGCCATCTCTGCACGGGCAATCTCCTCCCGGATATCTCCAAGGGTAGCTTCTACTTCTACACCGAGTACCTCATTCAGGTTCGAGTTTGCGTCCGCATCAACCGCAAGAACAGGACCTTTTCCTGACTCGCAGAGATACTGGATCAGCAAGCCGCATAATGTTGTTTTTCCAACGCCGCCTTTTCCGGCGACAGCTATTACATGTGCCATAAAAATCGGATGCCTCCCAAATTCAAGTAATTAATTCATTAAACCAGTGTGCAAAGGCCGGATCTGTCGATGATTTCAGATACGTCTTTCCATTTATTCAGTGCATACAGATGAATTCCGTTGACACCGAGTGCACGGTATGCATCAATCTGTTTTACGGTATATTCGATACCCTCTTCTTTGAACTCTGCAACTTTCTTGTCGTAGAATACGTCGAACGGTTTTCCTTCTGCATCTTTTGCTGCAAATGGGTTCGGGAACAGCCAGTGTCTGGAGATCATTCTGGAAAGCTCTCTGTCCATCACACAGCCGTTTCTGGAAAGTGCCATGTTAATAGTAGCAGCCTGATCCAGGATCGGCATTACTCCAACGTCTACCGGCATGGTGATTCCTGCTTTACGGATTGCATCCAGCCAGTATTTGAACTGCTCCATATCCCAGCAGAGCTGTGTCATGATGTAGTCTGCTCCGTTGTCCTGTTTCTGTTTCAGAACTGCGATATCAGACTCCAGACTTCTGCAGGAGATGTGGCCTTCCGGTGAACCTGCAACAGCGATTTCAAATTTGTCGCCGTAGGTATCACGTACGAATTTTACAAGATCGGTAGCATAGTCAAAGTCACCACAGGTTGTAGTCTCACCAAGCGGAATATCTCCGCGCAGTGCCAGCATATGGTCTACGCCATCAACCAGATACTGATCCAGCTGCTCTTTGATTCCTTCTTTTGTGTTTTTGATAACGGTGAAATGGGTAACCGGTGTAGTTCCGGCATTTTTGATCATCTGACATACTTCACGGTTTGCTCCGACGTTGCCGCCGCCTGCTCCGTATGTACAGGAAATGTAAGACGGGTTGTACTTCATCAGGTGGTCGATGGTACCCGGCAGATTCTGCAGTCCCTTCTCTGTCTTTGGCGGGAACAGTTCAAAAGACAGAAGGGTCTTGTTTTTCATCTCTTCTGAAAGTTTCATAATTCAATTTACCTCCGCTTTAATATAATATATTCCTATTCTAAGTCCCGGTTCGCTTGTTCTGTTTGTTCCGATTTGCAGAGCCCGGGGGCCTAAAACCGCTTTTATAGAATAACTGGTTCCGTCAACCAATTATCATTCACAGTCCAGCTCTACGATGCTGTTTGCAAGATCTACCATTTTGATCTTACCCTGCAGTCTGATCTCCTCACCCATGATGTCACGGATCAGAACGTATTCTCCATCGACATCGATGCGGCTCACATTTTTACAGACAACTGTGTTTTCCGGATTTTTGTATACCGTTGCAAGGCACATAGCTTACGCCTCCTCTACTTAACTTCTTTCAAATGCTCTTTTACAAGTGTCAGTGCAAGGGACAGGCGCATATTGCCTTTCTGGAAATCGGATACTCCCTCCCTGATCTGTTTTGCGGCGTCCGCCATTCCGGCTTTTTCCAGTTTGTCGGCCATCTCGTCGAGTTCTGCTGCGTGATGTTCATTGTGCTGCAGCATATAGGTTAAAAGGGCAAGATTCTCGTCCTTGCATTTTTCTTCGGAACCGCATGCATTGCAGGCATGTCCGCAGTCTTCTCCCTCGTGATGATGGTCATGGTGATGATGGTGCTCGTCGTGAGCTCCGTGCGGAATGGGATTTCCATTCTCGTCATATAATAAATGCATAATATGGCCTCCTCTGTCCCCGTTTTTCTGCTCTGCCGTCCGTTTCGTCCGCTTTTGTTTTCCTGAAACGTCCTGCAGATTGTACAGGGAATGATAAATAAATATCAATTCAAATTTATTATACTCTATTTCATGCACAAAATCAATACGGCCTCCACAAAATTTCTGTACAATTCGCCGTACAGGCCGTCCTGGCATCCTTCTTTTTTCTTGCATGGCTTGTTATTTTTTTTCATTTCCCGATTGTGTTAAACTTTTTTAATATATTTGGTCTGATTTCTTTAAATTTTCATGTTATACTAAACATAATTATGAGAGAAATACGGCAAAATCTTTTTTTTGATTCAAGATACGGAGGGTTTTTATGGCACTTTCTATTCCAACCATTACATTGAACGACGGCAGAGCGATGCCGCTTCTGGGGCTTGGCACTTACAAATCGACAGAAAAAGAGGCAGAAAAAGCAATTGTCACCGCGGCAAAATACGGCTACCGTCTGATCGATACCGCCTCCTCCTATAAAAATGAGGACAGCATCGGCCGCGGGATCCGCGCAAGCGGGATTCCGCGGGAAAACTTTTTTATTACCACAAAGGTATGGAATACCGCGCAGCGGGTCGGTGATATCGAAGGTGCCTTCAACCGCAGCCTCGACCGTCTCCGTCTCGACTACGTTGATCTTTACCTGATTCACTGGCCGGTGCCGGGCTGCTACCCGGAGACGTGGCGCGCACTCGAAAAAATCCGCGAATCCGGGCGTGCAAAATCGATCGGCGTCAGCAACTTCGAGGAGCCGCACCTTACCGCCCTCTTTGAATTTTCCGGCGTCATCCCGGCCGTCAACCAGATCGAATGCCATCCGCTCTGGAACCGGAAACCGCTCATCGCTTTCTGCCGTTCACATGGAATCGCCGTTCAAGCGTATGCGCCGCTCGCAAGAGGTCTTTATCTGAACCGTGAGATTATGCAGCAGCTGGCAGAAAAGTATGTACGCACTGAAGCACAGATCGGCCTCCGCTACCTCGTCCAGCAGGGCATCAGTGTCATCCCGAAATCGACACAGCCGGACCGCATTTTTGCCAACGCGGATGTCTTCGACTTCGAACTTTCTGAAGCCGACATGGCGCTCATCGACACGATGGACGAACAGCTCCGCTCTGCTTCCATACCGGATGACCTGCTGTAACTGCGGATTCACAGCAAAAGCAGCACAGAAAATCTGTTTCTTTCCGTTTCAGATTTCTGTGCTGCTTTTTCTGTTTCTCTTTATTTCGAGGATACCATCCAGTCTGCTGCAGGTGCAGATCCAGTCCCCCATTGCTTCGGCTTCTTCTAAATCATGCGTGACCAGAAGCATCGTTTTTTCTTTTCCTTTTCTGCGGATATAGTTCATCGTTTTCTTTTTCGTCCCCGCATCCAGTCCCCGGAACGGCTCATCCAAAAGGAGGAAATCTGCGTCCATGCGCATGGCCCGCAGAACCGCCACCCGCTGGCGCATGCCGCCCGACAGTTCCGATACAGCCTGGTTTTCACAGCCCGAAAGGCCGAGTTCCTCCATCTCCTCCACAAGATGACGGGAGCTTCTTTTTTCTTTTCCAAACATGCGGCGCCTTACCGCGAGCTGGATATTGGCTGCAGCTGTCAGTTCTTCTGCCAGCCGCGGTTCCTGAAAAACCATACTTTTTCTTAAGGCTTCCAGTCCCCCGATTTTTCCGCCGTCCGCCTGCTCCAGGCCTGCCAGAATCCGCAGCAGGGTTGTCTTTCCAGCCCCGGAAGGAGCCATCAGACAGGTCACTGCTCCTTTTTTCAGTTCCATCGTAAGATTCGAAAAAATAACGTGTTCTCCATACGCTTTTTTCAGATGGCAGATTTCAATCGTATCTTCTCTCATTTCATCACCAGCATCCTTTTTTCTGCAAGATCCATTCCTTTTAAAACAGCTTTTTCGAGACAGAAGCTGACGTACACGATCGCTGCCGTCCAGGCAAAGAGTCCCGGTGTGTCGAGATATATTTTTGCCTGATACAGATGCTCTCCGATGGATCGGTTCGGAATGCCGATTACTTCTGCTGCCGTTCCGGCCTTCCAGCAAAGGCCGAGGGAAAGTGAACATCCCGTCCGGATATATGGGTACAGCTGCGGCAGGATCACCCAGCGCAGCCGCACCGGCCGCGGAACCTGAAAAACGTCTGTCATCTCCAAAAGCGCTGTGTCCAGTTCCCGTAGGCCGTTCCGCGTGTTTGTATACAGGATCGGAAATACCATCAGAAACGAAATCACAACCGAAAGATTCTTCGAAGAAACCCAGATCAGGATCAGAATCACAAAAGAAACGACCGGCACTGCTTTCACTGCTGCAACCAGCGGCGTCAGGAGTTCTTCTGCAATGGAAAACCGACCGGCAAGTGCAGCTCCTGCAATTCCCGCCGCCGCACCAAGAAGGAATCCGGCTCCGATGCGTGCTCCGGAAAACAGCAGGGACTGCCAGAAGACCTGTTCTGTTACAAGCGTAAAAAGGCGTTTCAAAACAGCAGCAGGAGATGCCAGAAGGATCTCCTGCCCGACAAAAACGCTTACCGCCTGCCAGATCATAAGCCAGAACACGATCGGCCAGAGCTTCGTTTTTCTCTGTTTCTCTTTTTTGTTTTTATTCGGAATAATAGAAGTCATCTCCTGGAAGTTCTCCTCCGACTGCCTCCGGGTTCTGGTCTTTGAGTACACCGAGATAACCGGAAAGCTTCTCTTTCATCTCATCACCGGTGATGCAGACAATGTTGCATGCCGGAAGCGCTTTCTTTGCGACTGCCTCCGGAACAATGTCATAATCCCCGATCAGTTTTGCCGCCTCATCCGTGTTTTCGGTTACGTAGGATACGGATGCCTGGTAAGCTTCCATGAAGTCTGCAACTGCTTCCGGATGCTCCTTGGCAAAGGCAGTGCGCACAACGGTAACACCTGTCACCAGTGTGCTCGCCGTTCCTTCGGACTCCTGGATTTTGTTCCATTCTTCGGTCAGGTCAAGTGCGGTGCGCAGCGTTTCTTTTTTCGTCTGTGCCGTCGTTACAAACGGCTGCGGCAGCATGGCGATTCCATCGGCATCTTCTGCAAGTGCTGCCACGCACTCGGCGTGTTCGCTCTTCCACTCGATCGTTACGTCCTCACCCGGTACGAGGCCGTTCTTTTCGAGGATATAATTCAAAGCATACTCCGGAGTTGCACCTTTGCCGCCCGCATAAATGGTTCTGCCTTTCAGATCCGCAATGGAATGTACGGTATCGCCGTCCTCGACGATATAAAGGACACCGAGCGTATTGACTGCGAGCACCTGCACGCCGCCGTTTGTCTTGTTGTAGAGTACGCTTGCAAGGTTCGCCGGAACCGCGGCGATATCCACCTCTCCCTGTACCAGTTTTGCGCTGACCTCATCCGGGGCAGCGGCAAGTTCAAACGTGTCCGCAGGTGACTCTTTGCTGTCGTTATCGCTCATCATTTTTACCATTCCCATGCTGGTCGGTCCTTTTAATGCAAGCACATGGACCAGTGTCTCATCTTCTGTTTCCGATGCCGCTGTGCTGCTCTCTGTCTGCGTACTTTCTGATACTGTACTTTCTGATCCTGTGCTTTTTGTCCCGCTGCTCTCCGTCTTTGTCTCTGTCTGGCCGCATCCTGCAAACAAAAGTACCATTGCAAGAATCGCTGCCGCAAAGCCCATCTTTCTTTTCTTTTTCACTTTTTTCTCCACCTTGCTGTTCTTTTTAGTCTACCAGCTTGTCCAGTTCTTTTACATATTCTGTCTGGCTGGAAATCTTGTGTTTTGCCTGCGCCGCATATTTGTTGACTGCCGCCTGTGACTTTTTGATCGACTGCATCGTGCCGGCTCCTGCCACGCATCCGCCCGGACAGGCCATGCCTTCGAGAAGATAACCGTTGTACTTTCCGGCCTTCGCCATTGTCAGCAGTTTCCGGCATTCCTTCAGACCTTCTGCATTTGCCATCTTGATTTCGCGGTCCGGGTATTTTTCACGGATTACATTTTCCACAGATTTTGCAACGCCGCCGGAGACAGCAAAGTTTCTTCCGTCCACCGATGCATCGCTGACGCCGTCCGGATCTTCCTCAAGTGCACTCACATCTACCTGGCGCGCATCGAAAATGCCCGACATCTCTTCAAACGTCAGAACGAAGTCCACCTCACTGCGGACAGACCGGCGCATGGCCTCCAGTTTTTTCGCCGCACACGGTCCGACAAAGACAACCTTCGCATTCGGATTGTGTTTCTTGATCAGACGCGCCGTCAGCGTCATCGGAGTCAGTGCCATCGAGATACAGTTTGCGTAATCCGGGAACAGTTTCTTCGCCATTACAGACCAGGCCGGACAGCAGGATGTCGCCATAAACGGCAGTTTCTCCGGAACTTCGTTCACAAAATCCTCTGCCTCCTGTGCCGCACAGAGATCCGCTCCGATCGCAACTTCAAAGACATCCGCAAAACCGAGCTTTTTCATCGCCGCACGCAGTTTTCCAGGCGTTACTTTCGGTCCGAACTGGCCGACAAACGCCGGTGCCAGCGCTGCATAGACGCGCTCTCCCGACTGGATCGCACGGATTACCTGGAAGATCTGGGATTTGTCCGAAATAGCGCCGAACGGGCAGTTGACGAGACACTGGCCGCAGGATACACATTTCTCGTAATCGATATCCGCTTTTCCGTTCTCATCTGAACCGATGGCATCCATTCCGCAGGCTCTCGCACACGGACGCTCCTGAATGATAATAGCCTGGTATCCGCATACCTTGGCACATTGACCACATTTGACGCATTTATCCTGATCAATATAGGATCGTCCATTGGTGCGGTCCAGCGTAATGGCCTTTTTCGGACAGACTTCCACGCACGGATGTGCAAGACACCCCTGACATCCCTCCGTGATCAGAACCCGTTTTTCATGACAGGCGTTGCATGCAAATTTGATGACATTAATGAGCGGCGGTGTATAATACGTCTCCGCCTGGTCCGCCAGTTTGATATTGTCCGAGATCGGGGCGTGCTCTGCCGCGCTTCTGCACGGAAGTCCCATTGCAAGGCGAAGCCGCTCTCCTACAATCGCCCGCTCCAGAAACACATCATTTCTAAAATTTCCGACCTCACCGGGAATTACACGGTAAGGAATTTCCTCGATCGTCTTTTCCACCGGGGAGTCCACGTCATACGCCATTTTTGCAACTTCCGTAAAAATGGCATGGCGGATTTCCTGAATTCTTGTTTCTACTCCTCTCATTCTTTCTTCCTCCTGCTGTATTTTCCTCCGCATCTTTTCAGTTAAAATTATTCCGCTTTCTATTACTATACTTGATTTCGAAAGTATTGTCATCTTTTTCCCGTATTTTTGCTGAAAAATTTCGGTCTGCACAAAAAAAGAACCTGCCGTCTCTGTATCATTTCACAGAAGTGACAGGTTTCTTATTTTTACCGCTCCCAGAGATCCGGGGCGAGTTCGTCTTTTTTCATACGCTGCATCAGTTCATCCACAGCCTGTTTCGGGTTTTTGTTTTCAAACAGAACCTGATTGACTGCCTGAATGATCGGCGTTTCGATTCCGAATTTTTTCGACAGGGTAAGACCCGCTTTTGCGGAATAGACGCCCTCGACGATCATCTGAACCTCATCCATCGCCTGCTGCATCGTTCTGCCCTGGCCGATCAGGTATCCGGCTTTCCGGTTCCGGCTGTGAACGGAAGCACACGTTACAATCAGGTCGCCGATACCGGAAAGACCGTAGAAGGTTTCCGCATGGGCACCCATCGCCGTGCCGAGCCGTGCAATTTCCGCGATCCCGCGGGTAATCAGAGCCGCTTTCGTATTGTCGCCGTAGCCAAGACCATCCGCCGTTCCGGCTGCCAGTGCGATGACATTTTTCAGAGCTCCGCCAAGTTCAATTCCCGTGATGTCCGGGCTTGTGTAAACGCGGAAGACCGGACTCATGAACACATTCTGCACATACAGTGCGCTCTCGCGGTCATGCGCGCCGACAACGATCGTGGTCGGCAGGCCGCGGCCGACTTCCTCTGCGTGGCTCGGTCCGGAGAGAACAACGACATTCGCTCCCGGCACTTCCTCCTCGATGATCTGAGACATCGTCATCAGGGTATCGGCTTCCACGCCTTTTGCCACATTGACGATGAGCTGGCCGTCCGGAATATCCGCCGCATACTTTTTACATGTGGTTCGCACGTACGGGGATGCTTTTGCCATCACAAGGATGTCCTGTCCGGAAAGGGAGCCGCGCACATCGCAGGTGAACTTCATTTCATCCGGCAGTCTTACGCCCGGAAGCTTCGTCAGATGCTCTCTGTGTTCCTTTAAGCTCTCAATTTCCTTTTCATTTTCCGAGCAGATCGTCACGTCATGCCCGTTGTTGCAGAGCAGGAGGCCGAGGGCAGTTCCCCAGCTTCCTGCTCCGATGATGCTAATCTTTGCCATATTTTATTTCTCCGACTTTTTGGATAAATACGTTTTCCGCTCTGTTCCCGCGATGAGACGCTTGATGTTTGCACGGTGCTCCCAGAAGGCAAGCACGGCAAGAAGTGCGATCACCACGTACATCTCATAGAGATACGGCGGTTCTAGCGCAAAGCAGCCCGCCTGTCCCATGATAACGGCCATTGCAAAAAAGACAACGTAAACCATCATGGAACCGAGGGAAACATAGTGTGTTACTGCAAGATTCAGGAAAAACAGCGCTGCACAGACCAGCGTGATTCTCCAGTCAAACGAGATAATCAGACCCGCGGTCGCAGCGATTCCTTTTCCGCCGCGGAAGCCTAAGTAAAACGGGAAGTTGTGGCCGAGAATCGTTCCGGCCGCAGCATACACCGTCAGCAGTTTCAGCATTTCCGGGTGCGATGCACCGAAGATCAGGCGTACCGTCAGGACCGCCAGAATGCATTTGATGCAGTCGCCGGCAAGCGTGATGGCGCCTGCTTTTTTCCCTAAAGTCCGGAGCGCGTTGGTCGTTCCTGCGTTTCCGCTGCCGTGTTCCCGGATATCAATTCCCTTCGTCCTTCCATAAATATATGAGGTCTGAAAAAGGCCAAATGCGTATCCGATCAAAAGGCATATGATCCGTACCATAACTCTTTACTGCTCCTTCTCTTTTCGTTCTCTGATGATGAATTTCAGCGGTGTGCCGCGGAAGCCGAACGACTCTCTGATTTTATTCTCCAGATATCGAACGTAGGAGAAATGCATCAGTTCTTTGTCGTTGACGAAAATAACAAATGTCGGCGGTTTGACCGAAACCTGTGTCATGTAGTAGATTTTCAGTCGTTTTCCACGGTCTGACGGCGGCTGCTGCATTGCCATTGCCTCGGTCAGAATCTCGTTCAGGACACCGGTCTGTACGCGCAGGTTCTGGTACTGCAGAACCATGTCGATCGTCTCGAACAGCTTCGGAAGACGCTGTCCTGTCTTCGCAGAGATGAAAAGAAGCTCTGCGTACGGCATGTAAGCCAATGTATTTCTTACTTTTTCGGTAAAGCGGTAGATCGTCTTGTCATCTTTTTCCAAGGCATCCCATTTATTTACCGCAATGATCATACCTTTTCCACGCTCATGGGCGATACCGGCAATTTTGGCATCCTGCTCGGTGACACCCTCGGTTGCATCGATCAGGAGAACGACGACATCTGCGCGCTCTACGGCAGATACTGTACGGATGATGCTGTACCGCTCCAGCTCCTCTTTGATCTTGTTTTTCTTTCGAAGACCTGCGGTATCGATGAAAATATATTCATTTCCATTGTGCATGATCGTGGTATCGATCGCATCGCGCGTCGTTCCGGCGATATCGGATACGATGACACGGTTCGAGCCCAGCAGTTTGTTGACCAGGGAGGATTTTCCGACATTCGGTTTTCCGACAATGGCGATGCGCGGAATCTCGCTCTCCTCCTCGTTTTCCATCTCCGGATCAAAATATCCTGTCACCTCATCGAGCATATCGCCGATGCCGAGCTTTCCGGATGCGGAAATGGCGTGCGGCTCTCCGATGCCGAGGTTATAGAATTCATAAACATCCATCATCTGACGGTCGAAGTTGTCGACTTTGTTGACCACCAGCACAACCGGCTTGCGGCTTCTTCTGAGCATATCAGCTACTTTTGCATCGGCATCTACAAGGCCCTGACGGACGTCAGTGATGAAGATGATGACATTTGCGGTATCAATGGCGATCTGCGCCTGGTCTCTCATCTGGGAGAGAATGATATCTTTGGATTCCGGCTCAATACCGCCGGTGTCTACCAGCGTAAATTTGTGGTTCAGCCACTCCACGTCGGCATAAATACGGTCACGGGTTACACCCGGTGTGTCTTTTACAATCGAAATATTGTCTCCGGCTAATACATTAAACAGGGTGGATTTACCCACGTTTGGCCGGCCCACAATTGCTACAATCGGCTTGCTCATACATTGTTCTCCTTCTGTGTATCGTCTCCTGGTTTTCCTCCACAACGGCTTTCACCAGGTCGCTGCCCGGCTCATCGATAATCTGTACCGGTGTTTTCAGGCGCTCTTCCACCTCTTCCACCGTCACATCATCGAGAAAGACGTTTTTTCCCGAACGGAGCATGTTGCACGGAAGCAGCAGGCAGTCGCCAAGATCTCTTCCCTCTAACTGCTCCATCAGATCCTTTCCGGTAATCAGACCGGATACGGTAATGGATTCTCCAAAGAAATAGTTGATAATCGTGATAACCTCCGCCTGTACATTCGGATATTTTTCACGAATTTTCTGCATGTGTTTTTCCAACGACGGCGCCGCAGCTTTTCCGGTCGCAATCGTTACATGGCGGTGACGGTCGTCCCCTTCTCGTTTCGAAAGTTCTTCCGCAACCTCGTCCTCCAGAAGCCGGAGCATTCCCACTCCGTTTTCCAGCTGGATATAGCCATCGTAATTTTCCTCCTCCGGGATCGGCTCTCCCGCCAGCAGATACCATTCATCACCAGCATGGATAAAGTGAAGTCCCCACTGTTCATACAGCTTTTTCTGCCATTTGTGAATCGTGGCAAGAACTTCTTTTGCATCCTCCCTGGTAAACGGTTCCAGAGGCGCCAGTCCGTCGCGGTACTTCGAAAGTCCGACCGGGACAACCGAAACACTTTTCAGATGCGGCAGATATTTTGACAGATCCGAAATACTGCGCTCCAGCTCTGCGCCGTCGTTGTATCCCTTGCAGAGCACAATCTGTCCATTCATCTCGATTCCCGCCTCGTAAAGGCGCTGAACCTTCGGAAAGATATTGCCCGCAAAACGGTTGTGCAGCATTTTGCAGCGGAGCTCCGGGTTCGTTGTCTGGAACGAAATATTGATCGGTGCCAGATGGTAGCGGATAATCCGGTCGATATCGTGGTCGCTCATGTTGGTCAGTGTAATATAGTTTCCCTGCAGGAAGGACAGACGCGAATCGTCATCCTTAAAATACAAGGTGGGACGCATTCCCGGCGGCATCTGATCGATGAAGCAGAAAATGCAGTTGTTGCTGCAGGAACGGTACTGATCCATGAACTCGTTCTCGAATGTGATGCCGATTTCCTCGTCATACTCTTTTTCGATTTCCAGGTCCCATTCCTCGCCGTCCTTTTTCCGGATCGTGAGTTCCAGATACGTGTCGTTGGTCTGGAAGTGGTAATCGAAGACGTCCTCGATGATTTCCCCGTTCACGCGGAGCAGTTCATCTCCCGGTTCGAGTTCCAGTTCTTCAGCAATACTGCCCGGTTCTATTGTCTTGATAATGTGTTTCGTCTTGTTTTTCACAGATCTTACGTTTTGGCCTTTCCATTTACTTCTTTATAACTTCTCTTTGCCCAGTAAAAAGCGTGCTTTTTTTGCATACCTTCCGGGCATTCATTCATTATAATAACAACAACCTGCACAAAAAGCAAGGATTCTTTCGTTTTTTGCTTGACGCGCCCTTTCCCAAGATGATATAAATAGGAAGTAAATGGTTTGTAAAAAATGTCGATTACTGGAGGTTTGTATGGCTAATTTAGATTTACTTGAAAATTCCATTCCGGTCGCCCCGTTAAAGCTCGCCGCTCTGCCGGGCAGCATGGAAATGGCAAAAAAAGTCGATGCGTATCTGGTTCAGTTCCGTAAAGAGCTCTCCGAGCGCCGCAACGGAGTTCCCTTTTCCGGATATTCCGAGGATTCTTTCCTGATTGACTGCGAGTGCCCGCGTTTCGGCTCTGGTGAGGCAAAAGGAAAGATCAACGAATCTGTCCGTGGTGCCGATCTTTACATTCTGGTCGATGTCTGCAACTACAGCATCACCTACAAGGTATGCGGCTACGAGAACCACATGTCACCGGATGACCATTATCAGGATCTGAAACGTATCATCGCTGCTGCAACGGGAAAAGCACACCGGATCAACGTAATCATGCCTTTCATTTATGAAGGAAGACAGCATAAGCGCACCAAACGTGAATCTCTCGACTGCGCACTTGCTCTGCAGGAGCTGATGAATATGGGCGTTTCCAACTTCATCACCTTCGACGCGCACGATCCTCGTGTCATGAATGCAATTCCGCTCGGCGGCTTTGACAACTTCATGCCAACCTACCAGTTTTTAAAAGCCCTTCTTCGTTCTGTTCCGGATCTGACGATTGACAACGATCATCTGATGATCATCAGCCCGGACGAGGGAGCGATGGCGCGTGCCGTATACTTCTCCAACGTGCTCGGCGTCGATATGGGTATGTTCTATAAGAGAAGAGATTACTCCACCATCGTAAACGGAAAGAACCCGATCGTGGCACATGAGTTTCTCGGTGATTCCGTAGCAGGAAAAGATGTTGTCATCATCGACGATATGATCTCCTCCGGTGAGAGTATGCTCGACGTTGCAAAACAGGTCAAAGAACGCGGCGCGGAACATGTCTTTGTCTGCACCACATTCGGCCTCTTCACCGACGGTCTTGAGAAATTCGACGCTTACTATGAGAAAGGCTATATCAGCAAGGTCATCACCACCGACCTGACCTACCGGACACCGGAACTCGTTTCCCGCCCTTGGTATGAGCCGGCTGAAATGAGCAAATATATGGCAAGCATCATTGATACGCTTAACCACGACGTATCCGTTGCAAAAGTACAGTCTACGACAGAGAAAATCAATAAGCTGCTGGCAAAACACAGATAATCGATTTTGTGTCCGCCGGATGCATACAGCAAAAAAAACGGATCTGTTTTTTCCAGGTCCGTTTTTTGATGCTTTCTATTCTGTTTTCGATCCTGTTTTCAGACCAGGGAAAGGAATGCCGCGAGGTTTCCTCTTTTTCCCTTCGATGCACGGTGGGAATACAGGAAATCCGGGTTGCAGCAGGTGCAGAGGTTCGGCAGATGAATCTGCTTCTCCGGCACTCCTGCTGCAAGAAGGATCTGATGATTCGCCTCCCAGAGATTTAACTGGTATTTTCCATCTGGTTTTCCGTAGAACAGTTTCTCATGCAGTGTTTCCGGGAATGCTGCCCGGAACTCTTCGATCACGTCACCGCTCACCTCGTAGCAGTCCTGGCAGATCGACGGGCCGACGGCGGCGATCACATCTTTTGCTTCTGTTCCAAACCGTTCGTGCATCGCATCGAGCGTTGCCTGTCCCATCTTGTGGACCGTTCCACGCCAGCCGGAATGTGAAAGTCCAATTGCACGGTGTACCGGGTCGACAAAGTAGAGCGGCACGCAGTCCGCATAGAATGTCGCAAGTACGACGCCCGGCTCGTCAGTGATCATACCGTCAATATCATGAAAATCGCGGTCTCTTGTCACGCCGCTGCCGCAGTCTGCTTTCATCACATAACGGACCTTCGTTGTGTGTGCCTGATCGGAGGTAACAATGTTTTCCACTTCAAACCCCGCCGCCTCACAGAATCTTCTGTAATTCTCCCGCACATTCGCCGGATCGTCGCCGCGCGAAAAGCTGAGATTCATGCTGGAAAGATGTTCCTTACTCACCCCGCCGATCCGTGTGGAAAATGCATGGCGGATGCCCTCAATTTTCTCAATCGCCGGCCAGGTCAGATAGACCACGCCGTTTTCCGCCTCGTTGACATGCATCGTTTTTTTATCGTTTTGTTTCCATTGAATTGGTATCATAAAAACTCCCTTCCTACCAGCCGCTCCCCTGATAATAAAACGCGTTCGCATAGACGCGGATCTCCTCCGGTGTCTCTGCCACGACGTCGAAACGGCAGGGCACATCCATCGGGATCTGGTGGAGCATGCGGTAGTAATCTGCTGTTTTTGAAATTTTCTTCTGTTTCTTTCCATCCACGGCGCTTGTCGGGTCTCCGGCTGTCCGGCCGGTGCGGTATTTTACTTCGATAAAAATGTATGTGTCGTCCTGTTTTGCGATCAGGTCGATCTCACCGAAGCGGCACCGGAAATTCCGCACCAGGATGTGATATCCCAGGCTTTCCAGATATTCTGCCGCACGGCTCTCCTGTCTCGTTCCTACTTCCCGCTGGTTCAAATGCGATACCCTCTCCTTTTTTTGATGCAGTGCCTTTACACGAAATGGCCGATAAACGACTGCCGGTGGATCGGTGACGGGCCGATTTCTTTTAAAGCAGCGATATGCTCTGCCGAACCGTAGCCCTTGTTCGATGCAAAACCGTAGCCCGGAAGCACCTTGTCGTACTCTTCCATCAGGCGGTCCCTTGTCACCTTCGCAACAATACTTGCCGCCGCAATCGAAACACTCTTGGCATCTCCCTTGATGATCGGCACCTGGCGGATGTCCACCTGCGGGATTTTCACCGCATCGTTTAAGAGTACATCCGGCTTCACGGAAAGCTTGCTGATCGCCTCCCGCATCGCCTCGTACGTTGCCTGTAAAATATTGATCTCGTCGATCCGCGCCGGGGAGGCATAGCCGATGCCGACGGCCACTGCCTCGCGCATGATCACATCGTACAGCTCGTCGCGTTTTTTGGCCGTCAGCTGCTTGGAATCGTTCAGATACAGGATTTTACTGTCGCGCGGCAGAATGACCGCACCTGCGACCACAGGGCCCGCCAGAGGGCCTCTTCCGACCTCGTCGATGCCGCAGATCCAGCCAAGATCCTCATATTTGTGCTCGTAGATCTTCATCTGTTCCGTGCGCTCGCGCTCTTTTTTTAAGGCCTCCTCCTGTTTCTGGTATTTTTGAATCAGATTTTGTACGCCGGCACGGGAATCCTCTTCATATTCCAGATAAAGGGCGGGCAGCTCCGTCTCCGAAGCTGCCGCAAAAATTTCCCGTATGGCGGATATCGATTGTTTTTTCTCTGTCATCGTTGTTCTCCGCATTTTTTATTTTGATAAATCCATTTATTCCGGTTTTTCCAGCGTGATTCTGCCGAGCTTTCCGCTCCGGAAATCATCCATCAGAAGCCGTGCTGCTTTTTCGTAATCGAGCTCATTTCCCTTTTTCAGGCAGCCGCGCACACGCGCAATCTCACCCAGGATTTCCACACGATCCGTCATGCCTTCAAAGCCAAAGCGTTTCTCCAGCGTTCCCGGGTATTCTGCCGTCAGATAATCGATGACGGACAGCGCCAGCTCCTCCACGTTCAGGATCTCATCGTTGATGGAACCGATCATCGCAAGATGCAGTCCCACCTGCTGGTCCTCAAACTTCGGCCACAGGATACCAGGTGTGTCCAGAAGCTCCAGCTGTTTGCTCAGACGGATCCATTGTTTTCCCTTCGTGACGCCCGGTTTGTTTCCGGTCTTCGCACAGGCTCTGCCCGCATACGCATTGATAAATGTCGATTTTCCGACGTTTGGAATACCGACAACCATCGCGCGGACCGGACGGTTCAGGATGCCGCGTTTGCGGTCGCGCTCGATTTTCTCTTTGCAGGCCTCCTGTACGGCGCTGTTGATCGCTTTCATGCCGGCTCCGGAACGGGAATTGACCTTCACAACAGAATATCCCTTTCCCTTGAAATATTCCATCCAGGCATCGTTTCCGCGCTCATCGGCAAGGTCCGATTTGTTCAGCAGGATCAGCCGTGCTTTGTTCTTTCCAAGTTCATCTATATCCGGGTTGCGGCTCGCTGCAGGAACTCTCGCATCGACCAGCTCAATCATCAGGTCGATGAGCTTTAAGTCTTCCTGCATCTGTCTGCGGGCCTTCGTCATATGACCCGGGTACCACTGATAATTCATGTTTCTTCTCCTTCTATGCTGCGTTTACACGAAACCGATTTTCTTCCACGGCGAAATCGTAAACCAGAGCTTTCCGACAATGCGGTCCGAATCCACGAGTCCCATGCCGTTGTGGCGGCTGTCCTCGCTGTTGTTCCGGTTGTCGCCGAGCACAAAGTACTGTCCCTTCCCGACCGTGATCGGCTCGGAGGCAAGTCCCGCGTTTGTGATGGCCGGAAATTCATCTTTTTCATTATAGACTTCCCCGTTGATGAGGATCTGTCCGTCTTTGATCTGTACCGTCTCGCCCGGCAGCGCAATCACACGCTTGATGTGGATGCTCGCCTTCTTGTCCTCACTCGTCCGGAACGCGATGATATCCCCGCGTTTCGGAGAACTTAAGCGGTACCAGGCGGAGTCCATCAGCACACGCTCCCCCGGCACGAGAGTCGGCTCCATCGAGCCCTCCTGCACCACGACACTTCTGCAGAAAAACCAGGAAAATGCCGCCGCAAGAAGAATCGCTGCGATGATTTCCAGATTCCATACAAGCATGGAACGGATCTTTTTCTTGTAGAAATATTCTTTTACATATCTGGTATTCATACCCATAGTGTAATTCTCCGTAAGACAAAACCGGAGAAACACAATTGCTCATGTTCCTCCGGCCATCCTTTTAACGACTTATTATTTTACCAGCTCTTTCACTTTCGCTGCTTTACCAACACGGTCTCTTAAGTAGTTCAGTTTCGCACGTCTTACTTTACCACGTCTGATAACTTCTACTTTCTCAACGTTCGGAGAGTGTACCGGCCATGTTTTCTCAACGCCTACGCCGTTAGAGCTCTTACGAACAGTGAAGGTCTCTTTGCTTCCGCCGCCCTGTCTTTTCAGGACAACGCCTTCGAATACCTGGATACGCTCGCGGTTACCCTCTTTGATTTTACCGTAAACTTTAACGGTATCACCAACGCGGAACTCCGGTGCTTCTGCTTTTAACTGTGCATCTTCGATTTTCTTAATAATGTCGTTCATTTCTTTATCTCCTTTTTTTACCCTGGATGTTCTTAATGCCTTTTTGCAACAGCGGACCATCTCTTTACTCACAACAAAATATATTATACTATAATGCATCCGCAGATGCAAGTATTTTTTTCACTTTCCATTCGCCGCTGTACAGCAGACTGCGAAGCGCGAAAGAAAACCGCTGCAGGCCGTCCGCGGACGGTATGCCGGTAAGCCGTGCGACCAGACGGAAACCGTTTTTTTCCAGCTGCTCTTCGAGTTTTTCTTCCTCTTCCGAGAATCCGTCCGGGCACAAAAACACCAGCGGTGTTTCTTTTCCGGCAAAGCTGCGGATATACTCGCTCTTTGCTTTCATACCCTCCTCAAGCGTTCCCGGAAGCTGCAGAATCAGCAAATCATGGTCATCAAACAGATTTTTCTGTTTCCGGATCTTCTTTCGTCCGAGATCAAGGCTTACACCATAGCGTGTCATGCCTGCCAAAAGATCGTGCGCCCAGGCAGACGATTCCTCTTTTTCATTGCATGCGCAGGAAATCTGGAATGCATTTTCCAGAAGGTCCGGCCGCCGCTCGGCTGTCCGCACCAGGGATGCCTCATGACGCCATGCTTCGATCTTTTTGTGGTCACCGGAAAGAAGCACCTCCGGAACTTTTTTCTCGTGCCATGTCTCCGGTCTTGTGTAATGCGGATACTCAAGCAGGTTGTCCTGCAGTGACTCAAACTGCGAAGATTCCTCGTTGCTTAAGACACCCGGCACAAACCGCGATACCGCATCCACCAGCACCATTGCACCGAGTTCTCCGCCTGTTAAAACATAATCCCCGATCGAGATATAGTCCGTTACCACTTCCTGCAGTACGCGGTCATCGATGCCCTCATAGTGGCCGCAGAGCAGCACAAGATCGTCCTCAAGCGCCAGCTCTTCCACCATCGTCTGGTTCAGTACTTTTCCCTGCGGTGTCAGATAGACCGTGCGCGGCTTTTTCCCGATCTTTTCGGCTACCGACTGGTAGGCGCGGAACACCGGCTCCGCCTCCATGACCATGCCCGCACCGCCGCCGTACGGGTAATCGTCCACGCGGTTGAATTTATTTGCTGAAAAATCCCGGATATTCGTCGTCTCGAGGGAAATATAGCCGTTGTTGATGGCTCTTCCGAGGATGCTGGTGTGCAGCCCCTGCTCGATCATCTCGGGAAACAGCGTCAGAATATGATATTTCATCGTTCTTTACTCTCTTTATCAGTCAATCAGGCCCGGAAGAAGGTGAATCGTCATCTTCTGCTCATCCAGGTCCACATCCAGAATGCAGTCATGGATCGCCGGAATCAGAACCTCTCCGTGCTCTTTCGAATCTACAATATAGACGTCGTTCGCACCGGTCTCCATCACATCGCGGAGCGTGCCGAACAGTTCGCCGTCCTCGGTGTACATCTGCATTCCCTGCAGGTCTGCGATATAGTATTCGTCCTCTTCCAGCGGAATGGCATCCTCTCTCGTCACATAGAGGCTGCAGCCTTTATACCGTTCGATATCGTTGATGTTGTCAATTCCTTTGAATTTTACAATGGCAAGCTGTTTGAAAAAACGCACGCCAGTTACATGGAGTTCTTTTTTTTCTTTTCCTGTATCGAGAAAAACGCGGTCCAGAGAAAGAAAACGCTCCGGATCTGTCGTCGGGTATACCTTTACCTCACCGCGTACGCCGTGGGTTGTGGTAATTACGCCAATCTGCAAATATTCTTCCATTCAAAAACCCTTTCCAACCAGTTCTACTGTGTATTGCGACTTGAGAAACACGCTTTGCGAGTTTCTCAAGTTATCGCGGCAGTCGCCAAGGTCCCGTGCAAGCACGGACTTTGTCTCGTTGCCCGCGTAAAGAAAGGAACCGGCAACAACTGTCGGTTCCTTTTCCTATCTTTTACTTACTGTAAAATTTCTACGACAACTTTTCTGTCGCTCTTTGAGGAAGCTGCTTTTACAACCGTACGGATTGCTTTCGCAATGCGTCCCTGACGTCCGATGACTTTTCCCATATCTGACGGATCTACTTTGAGTTCCAGCAGAAGGTCATCACCGCTGACGGTTTCTGTCACAACTACCTCAGATGGATGATCAACCAGAGATTTTGCAATTACTTCGATAAGTTCTTTCATTACAAGATACCCCCGTATGAATTATTTCTCGATACCAGCCTGTTTTAAGAGTTTGGCAACGATTTCGGTCGGCTGTGCGCCGTTAGCCAGCCATTTTTTAGCAGCCTCCTCGTTGAAGCTGATTGCGCTCGGCTCGCGGTTCGGATCGTAAGTTCCGATCTCCTCGATGAAACGTCCGTCTCTTGGGGATCTGGAATCTGCTACAACGATTCTATAAAAAGGAGCTTTCTTCTGTCCCATTCTTCTTAATCTCATTTTTACTGCCATTTTTCTTTACCTCCATTGTAAATTCATGTATTTATTTATATTTTTTCTTTTATGCTAAAAGGGAAGTTTGAATCCTCCTCTTTTACCACCCTTACCGACCATTCCGGTCATCTGTTTCATCATTTTTCTTGACTGTTCAAACTGTTTGATGAAACGGTTTACCTCCGCGATGTCAACACCGGCGCCTTTTGCAATTCTCTGCTTTCTCGACGGATTGATGAGATCCGGGTTTTCTCTTTCCTTTGGCGTCATAGAAAGTACAATAGCTTCCTTTCTTGCCATGTCTTTTTCATCCACCATGCTCTCAAGATCCTGACCCTTCATTTTCGCGCCGACGCCCGGAAGCATATTCAGGATGCTGGAGATGCCGCCCATATTGCGCATCTGCTCCATGGAATCCAGATAATCGTTGAAGTCGAACTGCGCCTTCTTCATCTTCTGTTCCATGGCTTTTGCTTTTTCTTCGTCGATGTTTGCCTGCGCTTTTTCAATCAGGCTCATCACATCGCCCATGCCGAGGATACGGGACGCCATACGGTCCGGATAAAACTGCTCCAGATCCGAAAGCTTTTCGCCCATGCCGACATAGAGAATTGGTTTGCCGGAAACTGCACGGATTGAAAGTGCCGCACCGCCTCTGGTGTCACCATCTAATTTTGTAAGTACTACACCGTCGATGCCGACTTTATTGCTGAACATCTCGGCCACATTGACTGCGTCCTGTCCGGTCATAGCGTCTACTACCAAAAGGGTCTGATCCACAGGAACAGCCGCTTTGATATCCTGTAACTCCTGCATCATCTCTTCATTGATGTGCAGACGGCCTGCGGTATCCAGAATCAATACGTTAAAGCCGTTTGTCTTTGCATGCACCAGCGCTGCCTTTGCGATATCCACCGGACGGTTTTTATCTCCCATAGCGAACACTTCCACGCCCTGCTTTTCTCCGTTGACCTGCAGCTGTTTGATCGCTGCCGGGCGGTATACGTCGCAGGCTGCAAGGAGAGGTTTTCTTCCCTTGGCTTTTAACTTTCCTGCAATCTTTGCGGTTGTGGTTGTTTTACCGGCTCCCTGAAGACCTGCCATCATAATAATGGTAACTTCGCTCGCCGGGCGCAGTGCGATTTCCGTTGTCTCGGAACCCATCAGCTTAACCAGCTCGTCATTTACGATTTTAATGACCATCTGACCCGGATTCAGTCCGTTCATGACGTCCTGTCCGACTGCCTGCTCCTGTACGGATTTGATAAACTGTTTTACTACTTTGAAGCTGACATCCGCCTCGAGAAGTGCCATTTTTACTTCCTTCAGCGCAGTCTTTACATCCGCCTCGGTCAGGCGGCCCTTGCTTCTGAGATTTTTGAAAACATTCTGGAGTTTCTCGGTTAAACTTTCAAATGCCATGCTCAAAGCTCCTCTAATATATCCGATGCAATTGCTGCAATCCGCTGCATCACATCTTCTTTCGGGGTATCACCAGAAGGATCTGTCAGCTTTCGGATCTCGTTTACATTCTCCCGGATCTGCACAAAGCGTTGTACCAGATGAAGCTTTTCTTCATACTCTTCCAGTGTCTTGTTGCAGCGTCTGACCAGATCGTGGACTCCCTGGCGGGAAATGCCCCGCGCTGCCGCAACCTCGCTCAGGGAAAAATCGTTGAGCACCACGTCCTCATATACCTGACGCTGATGTTCAGTCAGAAGTTCGCCGTAAAAATCATACAGTAATGTCTGTTCCAATATTTTTTCCATTGCGATCACCTTGGTTATCATACACGAAATGATGCTGGGTGTCAAGTATTTTTTCTTGACAGTTTTAAAATTTTTCTGATCCGTTTCAAAAGCCGCAGAAAAGGCGCATTTTCCGCGTTTTTTCGCAGAAAACACGCCCCTTATAAAGACTTTTGTATACCTACTGCAGCTCCGCAATCCTCGTCACAGCCACATAAATCGACTGAATTTTGTACCACGTCGGATAATCCACAATGCCGGAAACCGGCAGGCCGAACAGCCGCTGGAACGCTTCGACGGCGTCCTGCGTCTCTTCATCGAAATAGCCATTTTCATAGACCGTCGGAATCGATGAATACACCTCCGCAATCACGTTCAGCTGCTCCTGTATCTGCAGTACCTTGTTCCCGGACGAGCCGATGGTGAGGTCATACCCCGGCCAGGAGGACGGGATGCCGGAAATCTCCTCCGCCGTGTTGATATACATATTGTCTCCATAATAATTGCGGAGAATCTGAATCGTTGAATACCCTTGGTCCGCCAGGTTTTTGGACCCCCACTGGCTCATCCAGTTCGGGCAGCTCACACGGTTTCCGTCACAGTACTGCGTCAGAATCGGCTGTTTCACATTCGGGCGCGACAGGTAATCAGCAAAAATCTCATCGACCACAAGGGAAATGCTGTCGAAAATATTCCTGCCGTAAATCCATTTGTGATCGTAGGCCGTCGACGAAGTGATCGTAAAATCGTATCCCTTGTTGCGGTACCATTCTGTATAGACACGGTTCAGCGTAAATGACATGATTGCGAGGATATTCGCCCGGATCGCCGCATCCGGCCATGTTGCATAGATTTCCGAGCACGCCACGTTTTTGATGTAGTCGCGGTACCGCACATAATAGTCGCGTGCCGTGCTGTCGGTCGGCGCTCCGTCGTGGACGATGATATACTCCGGGATCACGACACGGGACAGCACAATCTCACCGCTCTCCCTCGTCGGCTTGATCTCACTTTCCGGAATTTTCGCCGGATATTCGCCGAACAACGTATGGTCCGGGATCGTCACATCCGCAAACGCTGCGCCCTCTGCCAGTTTGAGGTCCACCTGCTGGACGGACTGTTCTCCTGAAAGAAGCTCGGAGCCCGTCACTTCAACCGGTTCATACCCTTCCGCCTCCACTTTCACCGTATATTCGGAATACGGCTGATTCACATTCGGTTCCAGACTGTACTCGAGCGGCGGCGTCGCCAGATCCAGCGTCTCCGTTCTGCCGTCCCCGTCGGTAATCAGCTCCTCGATCACATTCTGCGGATCTCCCGTATACGAAACCGTCACCCGCGCCCCGGAAACAGGCCGCGCCTGGATTCTTGTATTTACCCGGATTTCCAGCCGCCCGCGGTCAGTCATTTCCTGCTGCATACGCAAATTTTTCATAAAAAAGCCCCATATCCTGCACTCCTTTTATGGTATGCAGAATATGAGGCTTTGTTGCTTTTCATTTTTCGATTTACAGGATCCGCTGGACGTCGTGGATCATGACGTAGACCATCAACGCCATCAGAAGCACCAGGCCCGCGAAGTGAACCATACCCTCCAGGTCTCGCCGGATTGGTTTTCTGCGGATGGCTTCTATGATCAGAAAAACAAGCCGTCCGCCGTCGAGTGCCGGGAGCGGCAGCAGGTTCATGACGCCAAGGTTCGATGACAGCAGAATCACCATGTTCAGCATCGTCATCACCGTAACCAAAACGCCCTGCGATTTTACATCATCATAGGCGGTTCCGATCGCATCCACCACGCCGACCGGGCCGGAAAGATCGTTCACAGAATACTGTCCGGTGATCAGCATACTGACGCTGTCAATGACGGTGCGCACCCAGTATTTGATCTCCAGCACGCTGTATTTCAGCACGCCGATCGGGGACTGTTTCTCCCGGAGCTGATACGAAAACTGTACATTCGCATACGTATTTTCAACCGGTGTCACCGTAATCTCTTTCGTCTTTCCGCTGTGCTCATACTCCAGCGTCACAGCGCTTCCATCGAAAGGATGCTCTGTCTGGTAAGCAGTAAAATCTGCCACACAGGTGATCGGCGCTCCGTTGATCGATACGAGCAGGTCGCCCGCGACAACACCCGCAGCGGCAAGCGGCATATTCTGCTGCACATACGTGAATTCCATGCCGCGGTCACAGTCATCGTAGTTAAAGCCCATCATATACCGCGTTGTCACCGTCGGTTCATATGTGATCGTTTTCTTTTCCCCGTCGGCCTTTTTAACCTCCAGCGTAATCTCATCCGTCGGCACACCCCGTACCGTCATCACAGAGTTCAGCTCTTTTCCGATGGAAATATGTCTTCCTTCATAGGAAGTGATGATATCTCCCGCTTCCAGGCCTGCCTCTGCCTCCGGCGAACCGTCTGCCACTTCTGTGACGCGCGCCGGGGAACTTCCCGCGTAACTGATCACAAAGATTGCGCAGAAAAATGCCAGAATCATGTTGAACACCGGTCCCGCCGCAACGACGGAAATTCTTGCCCACACGGATTTGCTGTTAAAGGTTCCTTCCCCCTCCTCTTCACCGTCCTCGCCGAGCATCTGGCACGCACCGCCGAAAGGCAGAAGTTTTAAGGAATAGACCGTTCCTCCTTTTTCTGTCTTTACCACCGTCGGGCCAAAGCCGATCGAAAATTCCGTCACGGTAATACCATTCGCTTTCGCCAAAAGAAAATGCCCCAGCTCATGGATAATGACGGTGATTCCGAAAATGAGTACGGCTATCAGGATTTTTACAATCATGCTGTCTTATTCTCCCATCTTATATCTGTTCGCAATCCATTCATACGTCTCCTGCTCCGCCGCGAGAATCTGCTCCAGCGTCGGATCGGCAATCGTTTTGTGTGCTTCCATTGCACCGGCGATCACGTCGTAAATCTCGAGGAAACGGATCTTCTTCGCGAGGAACAGTGCAACGGCGCGTTCATTTGCCGCATTGAAGACCGTCGGCATGGAGCCGCCCGTCCGGGACGCCTGCATTGCCATCGGAAGGCCGAGGAAGGTATCCATATTCGGTTCTTCAAACGTGATCTGTGTCAGCGCCGCAAAGTCGAGGCGGTCGCCTGCAAGGAAGCGGCGCTCCGGGTAATACAGTGCGTACTGGATCGGCAGTTTCATATCCGGTGTGCCAAGCTGTGCCATGACAGCGCCGTCTTTAAATTCTACCATGGAATGGATAATGCTCTTTGGCTGTACCACAACCTGGATGTGGTCGAGATCAACACCGAACAGCCATTTTGCTTCCATGACTTCCAGTCCTTTGTTAACGAGTGTCGCGGAATCAATCGTGATCTTGTGCCCCATCGACCAGTTCGGATGACGGAGCGCCTGCTCTACCGTTACGTTTTCGAGCTCCGCTCTTGTTTTTCCGCGGAACGGACCGCCGGATGCAGTAATCAGAAGTTTTTCAATTTCTTTTCTGTTTTCCCCGTGCAGGCACTGGAAAATCGCCGAGTGCTCACTGTCCACCGGAAGGATCTGCACACCGCATTCCTCTGCCAGCGGCATAATAATGTGTCCCGCCGTTACCAGTGTCTCTTTGTTTGCCAGTGCAATGTCTTTTCCTGCCTTCATCGCCGCAACCGTCGGGCGAATGCCGATCATGCCGACGATCGCTGTCACAAGGATTTCGCTCTCCGGCATCGTGGCAAGCTCGATCATGCCGTCCATGCCGCTGCCGATTTTTACAGGAAGATCCTTCACTCTGTCACGGAGTTCTGCCGCTTTCGCCTCATCGCCGACTGCCGCAAACTTCGGATGAAATTCCCGGATCTGCTGCTCGAGCAGTGTAATATTACTTCCGGCGCTGATGCCGACCACCTCAAGATCGCCGTTGGCACGCACGACATCGAGGGTCTGGGTTCCGATCGAACCGGTTGAACCAAGAATTGCTATTTTCTTCATATTCCAGTTTCTCCCATCTGCTTCCCGTTTATGCTGTAGGGGAAGCTTTTTTAATGAATCAGAAGCACCGACAGGAAATAGATGATCGGTGCGGTAAAGATCACGCTGTCGAAGCGGTCAAGAATACCGCCGTGGCCCGGAATCAGCTTTCCGTAATCCTTGATGCCCTGATTTCGTTTGATTGCGGATGCCGCAAGGTCTCCGACCATGGAGATCAGCGCGCCGACACCGCAGATGATGGCGTATTCCACCATGCCGCCCTTTGTCGCAGCCGCATAGATGATGCCGAGCAGAATCGCTCCGACGACACCGCCGACAGCTCCTTCTACGGATTTTTTCGGGCTTAAAACCGGCGCCATTTTATGTTTTCCAAAGAGTACGCCGACACAGTATGCACACGTATCGCAGCCCCAGGAGCACAGGAAAATCAGCCATACATGGAATTTTCCGCCGTCCAGCATACGGGTCTGATATACATAGGAAAGCATTACGCCGACATAGACAATCGCAAAGAACGCCGGCATCACCTGATTGGCGTTGTATTTCGGATAAGTAAATACGTATACTGCCATCAGAAGCACGAGATCCAGGATCAGCGCGAGCATCTGGTACATCGGGTCATGAAGCAGCAGGGACAGATAGAAAATCACAACGCCCGCATAGCCCGTAATTTCCAACAGATTCCATTTATCTTCTCTTACCTTCATCACGCGGAACAGCTCTCCTGCACCGATCAGCGACAGGCACAGAACCGTCATATAGAGCACGGTTCCGCCGCTGCAGATCGTAAGCAGCGCCACAAGGACGAGCACGATGCCGCTTAACAGTCTTGTCTTAAACATCTTTTTTATTCCTCCTTCACGCCGCCGTAACGCCGGTCTCTGTTATTATATTGTTCGATGGCTTTTCTCAATTCCTCTTCGTGGAAATCCGGCCACGGAACCTCGGTAAAGTAAAATTCCGTGTAGGCAAGCTGCCACATCAGGTAGTTGGAAAGGCGCTGCTCGCCGCTTGTACGGATCAGAAGATCTGGATCCGGGATTCCGGCGGTGTCGAGGTAGCTCTCAAAACACTGCTCCGTCAGTTTTCCGTTCTCATCAAACGCATTCTCTGCGAGAGTTCCGTCTTTCACATCCTCGATCATGCGGGTCATGCCGCGCAGAATCTCATCGCGGGAACCGTAGTTCATTGCGATCTGGAAGTACATGTGATCGTAATCTTTGGAGCACTCCTCCAGTTCATGAATGCTGTCCTGAATATCCTGCGGGAATGCGCTCGGATCTCCGATGATTTTGACGCGCATCTGATTTTTATGTGCTTTTTTGATGCATCGTTTCAGATACTGGCGGAACAGCTTTAAGAGGCCCTCCACCTCGGCGCGGGAGCGTTTCCAGTTCTCGGTTGAGAACGCATAGACGGTCAGATATTTGACACCCATGTCTTTGATCACGTCACACATTTTTTCCAGATTGTCGCATCCGACGATATGGCCGTAGCCGCGCGGCATATTGCGTTTTTTCGCCCATCTGCCGTTTCCGTCCAGGATGATGGCGATGTGATTCGGCACTTTTAATTCATTATCCATACTTTTTTCCTCCGTAAACGATAACAGGCTGCCTGCAAATGACAGGCAGCCCCTCGTTTTCTTTGTATTACACGGTCATAATTTCTTTGGATTTTACGTCCACCATCTGATCTACTTCTTTGATGTATTTGTCTGTTAATTTCTGGGTCTGCTCCTCGAGCTCTTTGATTTCGTCCTCGGAAACGTCCTCTTTGGCAAGTTTCTTGAACGCATCATTGGCATCGCGGCGGATGTTGCGGATGGCTACCTTTGCGCCCTCTGCTTTTTTCTTTACCTCTTTTACCAGCTCTTTACGACGGTCCTCGGTAAGCTCCGGGAATACCAGACGGATGACTCTTCCGTCATCGGACGGGTTGATGCCAAGGTCAGACATCATGATCGCTTTTTCGATCTCTTTTACCAGGGATGCTTCCCACGGCTGGATCTGGATCATACGTGCTTCCGGAACAGAGATGTTTGCCACCTGCTGCAGCGGAGTCGGTGTTCCATAGTAATCTACAGTAATGCGGTCCAGTACGTGCGGGTTTGCACGGCCTGCGCGGATGGTTCCGAATTCGGAATCGAGGCTTGCAATGGATTTGCCCATTTTTACCTCAAACGGTTTTACTCTCTCGTCGATCTGATTTGCCATATTAAATTTGTCCTCCTGCTATCTCTTATACGGTCACAGTTCTGCGAACTGTGACATTCGCAGCTCTCATTTAAAGTTTTGCTTCGCAAAAGGAGAGCTGCTCACACCTGAATCATTTTCTTACGCAGTAAAACAGCAAGTGTTTTACTGCTGAATTTTTATTAATTATACCGTCACTCTTGTGCCGTTGATTTTTCCGTTTGCAGCATTTACAATGCTGTTCTCTTCATTTAAACCAAATACCAGCATCGGCATTTTGTTTTCCTTGCAAAGGATGGATGCGGTCATATCTACCACTTTCAGATCCTTTTCAATGACTTCCTGAATGGAAATCTCGTCAAATTTCTTTGCATCCGGGTTTGTTTTCGGATCGCTGTCGTAGACACCGTCTACTGCTTTTGCAAGCAGAATCTCGTCTGCCTCGATCTCGATCGCGCGAAGTACGGTTGCCGTATCGGTTGAGAAATATGGATGGCCTGTACCGCCGGCAAAGAATACAACCATGTTGTGCTGGAAATATTTGTTTGCACGGTCTTTGGAAAATCCTTTTGTGAACTCTCCGCATGGGAATGGAGTCAGAACTGCGGTCATCATTCCCTGGGAACGGAAGATTTCTGATACATAGATACAGTTCATAACGGTTGCCAGCATACCGATCTGGTCTGCTTTGGTACGGTCGATATTTTCGGAACTGCGTCCTCTCCAGAAGTTTCCTCCTCCGATTACGATGCCGACTTCAATCCCCTGGTCTACCAGAGTTTTTACCTGTTTTGCCACTTTTGTGACGGTCGGCTCGTCAAAACCGGTGTGTTTCTCTCCTGCAAGAGCTTCTCCGCTCAATTTCAGTAATACTCGTCGTTTCATCTTGCATCCTCGTTCCTTTATGATATTTTTTCACAAATGTCTTGCATTTATGAAATGATTATACCATCTGTTCCCAAAAACGACAAGGGCAAAATTCGTTTGTGTTCCGCAGATCGTCTGCCGCTGCGAGAATCCGTCTCCACTGCAGATATTCCATCGGCGTCCGGTGCAGATACGCTTTGAAAATCCGCTGACATTCCCGTGGAGAGAGGTGAACGCTTGCGGCGGCTTCTGCGAACCGACGACCTGGATCATCTGCTGTGTGGTAATCTGTATTTTTACATTCACCATTCGAAAAGAATCCCGCGATACGGCGGCATAAAAACCATAAAAAAATCTCTGTCGGAAGTTCAGACTCCTGACAGAGATTTTTTATAGATTCATTTTAGATCTGCGCTACGACAAAGATATCATAAATTGCTTTGATTGCTGTTTCAAAGTCGCGGTTTTCAACGCCAATGATGATGTTGAGCTCGCTGGAACCCTGATCGATCATCTTGACATTAACGTGTGCATGCGCCAGTGCGGAGAAAATCCTTCCGGCTGTGCCTCTCGTTCTTCTCATGCCGCGTCCTACAACAGCAATCAGCGCCAGATCGGATTCAAGATCAATAGAATCCGGCTGTACGGCACGATGCAGTCCTGCGATAACCTGCTGTTCTTTTGCTGCAAACTCACTCTGATGAACAAATACCGTCATGGTATCGATGCCGGACGGCATATGTTCGAAGGAAAGATTGTTGTCCTCAAAAACACCGAGCACTTTTCTGCCAAAGCCGATCTCGGTATTCATCATGCTCTTCTCAACCGTGATGGATGCAAAGCCTTTCTTTCCGGCGATACCGGTGATGGTGAATTTCGGTTTGCTGCAGGTGTTCTCCACAATCATGGTTCCCGGATCCTGCGGTGCGTTGGTGTTCAGCACGTGGATCGGGATTCCCTCCTGACGGAGTGGGAAGATGGAGTCCTCATGAAGGACGGTAGCTCCCATGTAGGAAAGCTCACGCAGCTCACGGTAGGTAATGGTGGAAATGACTTCCGGATCCTTGACGATACGCGGATCGGTTACCAGGAAACCGGAAACATCGGTCCAGTTCTCGTAGATGTCAGCGTGTACGGCCTTTGCCACGATGGAACCAGTGATATCGGATCCGCCGCGGGAGAAGGTTTTTACGCTTCCGTCCGGTTTTGCGCCGTAGAATCCAGGAACGACTGCGTTATCCAGATCTTTTAAACGCTCGGAGAGCACTTCGTCAGTCTTGTCTGCAAGGAAGTTTCCGTTCTCGTCGAAGCAGATCACTTCTGCAGAATCAATATACGTATATCCCAGATAATTTGCCATCACGATACCGTTCAGGTACTCTCCGCGGGATGCGGCGTAGTCCTCTCCGGCTGCTGCGGCAAAGTTTTCTGCGATTTTTTCAAATTCCGGGGAAAGATCCAGGCTGAGGTTCAGACCGTCGATGATCTCCTGATATCTCGCTTTGATGTTCTGCAGTTTCTTCTTGAAATCTCTTCCAGCAACTGCAGTGCGATAGCAGTCATACAGCATATCGGTTACTTTCGTATCAGCAGAATTTCGTTTTCCAGGAGCGGAAGGTACCACGTATCTTCTTCCCTCATCTGCGCGGATGATGTCTCCGACCTTCTTAAACTGCTCTGCGCTCGCGAGGGAGCTGCCGCCGAATTTTACTACTTTCTTCATAATAATCTCTCCTTGCGTTCTTTTCGGATATCTTTCGAAATCTCGTTTTTCAGCCCGTCACTTTAACGTTAGAAAGCTGTTACGTACTAGATTAGAACAAAATCCCGTATGCGTCAAGAACTTTTTGGGCTGATTCATTCATTCCACAGATAAATTTCCGGTTTTTTCTCCATTTTATAGGAGAATGTCTCTCCAAGCCCGTAAACCGCCTGGCTTAATACGTACTCGCCGTTGTTTGCATAAATTTCGATCATATTCGGATCCACGAAAATCTCAAGAAGATCGCCCTCTTTTAACTGCGGCGTCTCGGCATGAAGCCATCCTTTTGCACCGGATGGATAGACATCCGTGCGGTCTGCGCAGACTTTTCCGCTCTGCCGCCAGATCTTATAGCCGCCGATTTCCAGGCTCTCACCCTCTTTTAATTCGGCGCGGATCATGGCACACTCTCCGCATGCCGAAACGAGGGAATCCGTCTTTTTGCAGAATCCGTCGCGGATCGCAGGCAGAACACGGAAGTAAATATGATCGTTCTGTACATCCACCACACGCGGCAGGCAGAACATGCCTTGCCATATACCATCTACCGGTTCCGGCATCCGAAGCCATGCGATGGAAATCCGGTTTCCGTCCGCATCCGTCATGGTCTGCGGTGCATAGAGGTCACCGCCGCAGTCCAGAAGCTGCCAGTTCTCCGGAAATTTCATTGTGCAGGTTTTTTCATCAAACTCAGGCAGCATACAGATCGCCCGATCCGCATAGCCGTCGGGGTCCTCGATCAGTTCCATCGGGGAGAATACAAAGACGCTGCGTCCGTTTACGTTAAAGAGATCCGGGCACTCCCACATCCAGCCGAGCTTCTGTTTCGTCGTCGCCTGTCCGGCCAGATGCCAGTGGGAAAGATCCTCACTCTTATAGAATAATGCCTCGCCCTTGTGATCCTTCGTCGTGCTTCCAAGCACCATATACCATGCGTCGCTTCCCTTCCAGACTTTCGGGTCACGCGTGTGCGTATTGTCGCCGATTTCCGGATCGGTGAGTGCCGGGATAACAACCTCCTTATCCCCGAAGACATCAAAATGCATACCGTCCTTCGAAGTAAGGTGAAGCTGCGCCGAGGTAAAATCCTGATCAAGGCACTGATGAATATCCTTCGGATTTACCTGATTATAGTGAACACCCGTGTAAAAGAGATGCATCACGCCGTTCTCTTCTACTGCGCTTCCGGAAAAGCAGCCGTTCTGGTCCTCGGAAAGACTCGGGAACAGGGCAACGCCGACATGCTCCCAGTGAATCAGATCCGGACTCACCGCATGGCCCCAGTGCATGGTGCCCCAGCGCGGCGCGTACGGAAAATGCTGATAAAAAAGATGATACTGTCCCTTATAATAAATCATGCCGTTCGGGTCATTCACCCAGTTGCCCGGCGCTTTTACGTGTAATCTGTTTTTCATGTGTTTGATTTCCTTTCTGTCTCTTTCTTGTTGTCTCTGATAAGAAAAGCCGGAAAAAGAAAGCATTTTTAATTCCGCCCTCCTTTGCCCGGCTTGTTCTTGATTTCTATGATTTACTTATTTAA
The DNA here is from genome assembly GCF_003480845.1 of Blautia sp. TM10-2. Classification (NCBI taxonomy): domain Bacteria; kingdom Bacillati; phylum Bacillota; class Clostridia; order Lachnospirales; family Lachnospiraceae; genus Blautia; species Blautia sp. TM10-2. Next base: position 119,839 of record NZ_QUJZ01000001.1, read on the forward strand.
CTGCTCCGGCTACGACACCGTTGATGATCTGTTTCTGCAGTGCCACGTACAGAATCAGGATCGGGATGACGCAGAGCAGAAGACCTGCCATGATGGTTCCGTAATCTGCGGAGTAAGTTCCGTAGAAGCTGTAGGTGGAAAGCGGCAGAGTCAGCAGCTTTTTGTCGGTCAGCACCAGGGACGGCAGCAGGAAGTCATTCCAGAATGCCATCGCATTCATGATTACCATGGTGGAAATGATCGGCTTTAACAGCGGGAACACGATGCGGAAGAAGGTCTGGGTGTGGGTACAGCCGTCGATGTAAGCGGCCTCCTCCAGCGCCAGCGGGATACTTCCGCGGATGAATCCGTGGAACATGAACACGGACATCGCCATGGAAAATCCGGTGTGCATGAAGATCAGGGTCAGTCTGTGGTTCAGAATGTTTAAGGTTCCGCCGTATACACTGACAAGCGGGATCATGATTGCCTGGAACGGAATGATCATGGATGCAACCATCAGTGCAAAGATGATATTGGAAAATACGTTGACATTACGCACGATGTAGTAAGCCAGCATGGCTGCGAGTACCGTAACCAGTACGGTTGCTGTTACGGTTACAACCAGAGAGTTCTTGAAGGCATTCAGGAAGTTCATCTGATTGAATGCTTTTACAAAGTTGTCAAACGAAAGACCTTTGATCGTAAACAGCCAGGAGAACGGGCTCTTGATGATATCACGTTTCTGTTTTAAGGAGTTGATGATAACCATGACAAACGGGAACATGAACGCACAGAAAACGATGATCATAAGGAGCATAGCCAGCGCGTCAGTTACTTTTTTCTTTGTTCCGCCAATTTTCTTCTGATTCATTATGCTTCAACCTCCCTCTTCTTGGTGGTGTATACCTGAATACCACTGATGCAGGCTACAATGATAAACAGGATAAAGGCTTCTGCCTGGCCGACACCGAACTGTCTCGATGTGAATGCTTTCTCATATACGTGCATGGCTGCCATCTCGGTGGTTCCGTACGGAGCACCGCCGGTTAAGGACAGGTTGACATCGTATACCATGAACGCACGGGACAGGGTCAGGAAGAGGCAGATAGTAACGGAGGACATCATCAGCGGAAGGATAATGTTTTTCATTTTTACCCAGCCGGATGCACCGTCGATGCTTGCCGCCTCGAGCACGTCCTCGGAAAGTCCCATAAAGCCGGCGACGTAGATCAGGATCATATAGCCTGCCAGCTGCCATACTGAAACGAGCACCAGCGCTGCAAATGCTTTGTTCGGGGTAGAAAGCCAGGAAATTTCAAACAGGCTCCATCCTGTGGTCTCACCGATGCTGACGAAAACACGGGAGAATACGAACTGCCAGATGTATCCAAGTACGATACCGCCGATCAGGTTCGGGGTGAAAAATCCGGCGCGGAAGAAGTTCTGACCTTTGATGCCGCGGGTCAGGATATAAGCCAGTAAAAAGGCGATCACATTGACGAGAACAACAACCGCAATGACATATTTAAAGGTTAACAGCAGGGATTTCCAGAACTGCGCGTCGCGCATAACGGCTGCGAAGTTGGAAAGTCCTACAAAGTTTTTCACGCTGGAAACACCGTTCCAGTCGGTTAAGGTCAGGTAAATACCGTAGATAAACGGTACCATGACGACTGCCAGGAAGCAGAACAGGCCCGGCAGCGCAAATACACAGAAATCTTTTCCCTTGTTGCTTGATTTCATTTTCGTTCCTCCTTCATATCCTCCGGCTTACTGCTCATCCCAGTATGCCTGGATGGAATCTATCAGTTCCTCGCGGTCACTTCTTCCGGCCAGATATTTCTGCATTGCCGCACCAAGGACAGACCAGTGATCGTTCGGCACGATCGCAGATGCGTTGAATGCTCCGCCGTTCTGTACTTTTTCGTAAATGTCGCGGCTTAACGGATCGCTTGGCTCGTTCGGGTTGTTTTTAAACGGAGGGATCAGGCTGCAGGTCTTTACAACCATCTGCTGTCCGATCTCACTGTAAACCAGCCAGTTCAGGAACTCTTTTGCTGCTGCTTTCTGCTCGTCGGTAGCCACGATATCATCCAGCATGATCTGTTTGGACGGGGATGCCTGGATTTTGCTGTTGACGAAGTCGTCCGGATCATTGTTCAGGAAGTATGGAAGGAAACCGTACTCGTCGGTCGTCTCGGCTCCTGCCTCCTCAAGGTTCGGCCATGCCCAGTTTCCGTTGAACCAGAAAGCGGTTTTTCCGTCTGCCAGGTCAATTGCCATCTCATCGTAATCTGCGCCGAGTGGATCGCCCTTTGCTACGTTGTACTCTTTTAACAGGTCAAAGGTATTCAGGAACTCGTTCATGCGGGTGTAGTCCGGCAGATATAAGGTTCCGTCCTTCAGCTCGTTGATGACTTCTGCTGCACCGTCGGAGGTTCCGTTGTATGTCTCGTAGATGTACTGCAGCTGGTGTGCTCCAAGGGACCAGTCTTCTTTTGCCATGGAGATCGGATTCTTCATTCCGTTGTCCCGCAGGCTCTGGAGAAGTGCTGCGAAATCGTCCTGGGTTTTGATATCGGATGGATCGAACTCGGTACCTAAGGTATCTTCAATCACGCTCTTGTTGTAGATAATACCGCGGCCCTCGATACAGAGCGGGAAGCTGTAAACCTTTCCGTTGATTTTGGTCAGGTACTCTTCTGCCTCGCCGGTCCATGCTTCATTGCTTAAGTCGGCTGCTTTTTCTTCTGCCAGTGCAATGACATCGGTCGTATCCAGAATGGAAAGTGTCGGCGGGTTTCCGGAGTTGTAGAGGCTGACTACTTTGGTATAAGGAGAATCGCCGTCCGTTACCGGCATGATCTCAATATGTACGCCTGCTTTCTCCTCGAACACTTTTGCAATCTCTTCCAGTGCTGTCTGGATTTCTGCTTTTGTGTTCATGATGACGATACTCGTTCCGGAAAGCGACGTATCGTACTGGAAGGTATCAGTGGTCATGTCGATCGGCACTTCTTCTTTTACTGCGTTCGGGTCATCCGGATCGCTTGCGAAGCCGAAGGTGCATCCGGTCAGTGCAGAAGTAAGAAGCACGCCGGACATTCCAAGAGCTGCCGCCCTGGCACTAAATTTCTTTCTCATCACAATTCCTCCTGTTATCTCTGGACAGCTGGTCCTGTCCTTCGTTTTGTGTAACCGGTCAAGTAACCGGTTACTTTCGTTGTCTTTATCATAGCATTGACAGTGGGTTTCGTCAATATTTTCTTTACTTTTCGTGATTTTCCATAATTTTGTTTTTGGCTTTTGTGGAACTTTTACAAAACCGGTTACTTAACCGATTCCCGCTTGTTCCGGCGGGCGAGAAATGTTATACTATATTCATATATTATTTGTTTTTTTCTGAAAGCTTACATGATTCACGCAACACTTTTGAAGGGAAGGACACTTGAACTTATGGCACGAAAAAAAAATGTAACCTTTAATGATATTGCACAGTATACGCATTTTTCCAAAACAACCATTTCCCGGTATTTCAACAACCCGGATTCCCTGACACCGGAAAATCAGCAGATCATTTCCGATGCACTGGATAAACTGAACTATAAAGAAAACAAAGTGGCAAAAATTCTCGCGAACGGACAGACCGAATTTGTCGGCGTCCTGATCCCGAGTCTCTCCATGAACTACTATTCCGAGATGCTGAATCAGATTCTTGCTTCTTATGAGAAATATGGCTATAAATTCCTCGTCTTCGCCGGAAACGGCCACGACGAGACGGAGCACCGCTACATTCAGGAGCTGATGTCGTACAAAATCGAGGGCCTCATCGTCCTCTCCCATACACTCTCCTCCCGCGAACTCTCCGATCTGCAGATCCCGGTCGTTGCAATTGAGCGCGAAGACCAGTTCGTCAGCAGTGTCAATACAGACAACTACCTCGGCGCGTACGAAGCGACTTCGCTTCTGATTCATAACCACTGTGATGTCCTGATTCATCTGAACTCACCGACCAAAGAAAATGTTCCTGCCTACCGCCGTCTCGCCGGTTTCCAGGATGCCTGTGTAAAGGCCGGTGTACCGCACAAGGTTATCATTCGGGATTTTGGACTCTCCTATCAGGAAGCCGCAGCACCGCTGCAGGAAATCTTTGACAACATCGAACAAAAATATGCCGGTCAGAAAAAGGGCATCTTCCTCTCCAACGATGATCATGCCAATATTCTTTTAAATCTTCTGATCCGCAAATACCATACCCTGCCGGACGATTACGAACTCATCGGCTTCGACGGTGCGCCGATTTCCGAGCAGGCTATCTATCCGATCAGCACTGTCGGCCAGCAGATTGACCAGATTGCAGACGAGGCTGTTTCCCTTCTGGTCTCCCAGATGCAGGAACGGAAAAAACGCCACCCGGTGCCGCTTGCCGAGCCGGTTCACAAGACCGTTCCGCCGCTTCTGATCCGGCGTCAGACGACCACTTGATTTTAAAAGCAGATTTCTATCATAAAAATGTTTTTATCAAAAAAGTGTCATCCACCTGCGGGCTGTGTGCCCTGCAGTTTGTGGATGACACTTTTCTTATCTTCTTACTCTTTTTTAGTTCTGTCCGTAATAAGCATTTGCACCATGTTTACGGTAATAGTGTTTATCCTGCAGCTCCTGCGGTGCCGGCTGGATTCTCGGGTTGATGGTCTCGGCACGGTATGCCATTTTGGCAACCTCTTCGAGGACAACAGCATTGTGAACAGCCTCATGCGCATCTTTGCCCCAGGTGAACGGTCCGTGGTTCTTGCAAAGAACGGCCGGAACGGCTTTTACATCTTTTCCCATCCGTTTGAACTCATTGACGATCAGATGGCCGGTGTTTTCCTCGTATGCCTCGTCAATCTCTTCTTTTGTCAGGCAGCGCAGGCACGGTACTTCACCGTAGATGTAGTCTGCATGGGTTGTTCCGTAGCACGGAATGCTTCTTCCCGCCTGTGCCCAGCTTGTCGCATAGGAGGAATGGGTGTGAACAATGCCGCCGATCTCTGGAAATGCTTTGTACAGCTCCAGATGGGTCGGGGTGTCAGAAGACGGACGGTAGCGTCCTTCTACTTTGTTTCCGTTCAGATCCATGACAACCATATCGTCCGGTGTCAGCAGGTCGTAATCCACGCCGCTTGGTTTGATGACGAACAGACCGCTTTCCCGGTCAATCTCGCTGACATTTCCCCAGGTAAAGGTAACCAGTCCGTATTTTGGAAGAAGCATGTTGGCTTCGTATACTCTTTTTTTCAGTTCTTCTAACATTGTGTTGTCCTTTCTGTCTTTCCCAAACGATGGTTCATTTTAAGCTCTCTACTGCTGCACGCTCAATCGGCAGGCCTTTTTTGTAGCGCTCGGTGAATACTTCAAATCCAGCGACGTCTGCCGGGTCCGGATCCATCTTGGTTCCAGCATTTCCTGCGAAGACTTTTGCATCGAGGTAATCCTCGAGTGTTTCATTCTCTTCTTTATTGATCATATAAGAAGCCAGCAGTGCGATGCCCCAGGCTCCGCCCTCTCCTGCTGTCTCCATGACGGAAACCGGTGCGTCGATTGAACCTGCGAGGATCTTCTGGCCGACACCTTTTGTCTTGAAGAGACCGCCGTGGCCGAGAATCTGGTCGACCTGAACATGCTCCTCTTTCATCAGGATATCAAGGCCGACTTTCAGGGCGCCAAGGGAAGTAAACAGGTTGACTCTCATAAAGTTTGCCAGATTGAATTTCGCATCCGGAGTACGCGCGAAGACAGGACGGCCCTCGTTGAATCCGGTTACGTGCTCGCCGGAGAAGTAGTTGTAGGCAAGGAGTCCGCCGCAGTCTGCGTCGCCCTCCAGGGCTTTGTTGTACAGCTTGCCGAACAGATCATTCGTGCTGATTTCCATGCCGAAGGTCTGCGCAAATTCACGGAAGAGATTGACCCATGCATTCAGATCAGAAGTACAGTTCTGGCAGTGCACCATGGCAACCGGATGACCGGACGGGGTTGTTACCATATCGATCTCCGGGTATACTTTGGAAAGGTTCTTCTCCAGAACGATCATAGCAAAAACGGAAGTTCCGGCAGACACGTTTCCGGTTCTGACGCGGACGCTGTTTGTTGCTGCCATACCTGTTCCGGCATCTCCCTCCGGCGGGCAGAGCGGAATGCCTGCTTCCAGATTTCCGGACATGTCGAGAAGTGCGGCACCTTCTTTTGTCAGAACACCGGCATTGTCACCTGCGTTCAGAACGTGCGGCAGAACATCGAGTGCTTTCCATGAATATGCTTTGTCTGCGACTGCCTCGTCAAATTTGGCGATCATGTCGGCAAAGTAAGTGTTGGTTTCAGAATCGATTGGAAAGATTCCAGATGCCTCGCCGACACCAACGACACGCTCGCCGGTCATTTTCCACTGAATGTATCCGGCAAGGGTTGTCACGTAGTCGATATCTGCCACATGCGGCTCACCGTTTAAGATTGCCTGATACAGATGGGCGATAGTCCATCTCTGCGGGATGTGGAATCCGAAAAGATCGGTCAGCTTCTCGCTTGCTTCTTCTGTGATATTGTTTCTCCAGGTGCGGAACGGCACGAGGAGGTTTCCTGCTTTGTCAAATGCCATATAGCCGTGCATCATGGCACTGAAGCCGATGGCTCCGACGCGGGTCAGGGTAATGTCGTATTTTTCTTTGACATCAGCTGCCATTTTGGTATAGGCATCCTGCAGGCCCGTCCAGATGTCCTCGAGGGTGTAGGTCCACACGCCGTTGTCATAGCGGTTTTCCCACTCGTGATCTCCGGATGCGATCGGGGCGTTGTCTGCGCCGATCAGGACGGCTTTGATTCTGGTTGAGCCGAACTCAATGCCAAGTGCTGTTTTCTGTTCGAGGATTGCTGTTTTTGCATCCATTCCCATTGCTTTTTCCTCCCTTGGGTTCTTTTCTATTTTTTCGTCTCTGTTGACAGATTTTTTCCTGCAGTGGATTCTCTTACGATGAGTTCCGGGGAAATCAGGCGTTTGACGCTGCTTTCTTCTTCTGGGACTTTTCTGATTTTTTCGAGAATGAGCTCTGCTGCCATCTCACCGAGTTTTTCCTGCGGATGGGCAATGGTCGTGATCCCGATCGGACTGCTCTGGCCGATCAGCGAGTTGTCGTATCCGGTGACGGCGATGTCTTCCGGCACGGAGATTCCCTTTTCTTCCAGCATGGAGATGACGGCGAGCGCGATCTGGTCGTTGTAGCAGACGGCGGCATCGACGGACTTTTTGCTGTCGAGCAGCATGGAAAGCATCAGGGACGGTTTGGTTTTCCGGTCCTCGGTGTGAAACCAGATGACGTTTTCGGGATCGTACGGGATTCCGCTTTCCTGCAGCGCCTGCACGTAGCCTTTATGGCGCTGGGCGCCCTGGCTGTCGTCGGCCTTGAAGATGCCGATGATGTTTCGTCGGCCGGTCTCTAAAAGGTGCCGGGTCAGCAGATAGCCGCCTTTGCAGTCATCCATCAGAATGCAGGGCTTGTCTGCCATCTGGGGGTAGCAGCCCTGGATGAAGACATACGGGATCTGGTACTTGTCCAGCATTTCGTACAAGTTGATGTGGCGGCAGAGGATCTGGCTTTTGCTCGGCTCAATGATGAGGCCGTCGATGGGCTTGTCGAGGAGTTCTTTTAAGACTTTTTCTTCTTTGGAGCGGCTGTTGCAGGTGTTCTTTAAGATAATGCTGTAGCCGTTTTCGCTCAGCACTCGATCCATTCCCTGGATGAGGCGGGGGAAGATGTAGTCGGACAGGTAGGTGGTGGTGACGGCGATGTTTTTTGAATTATGACGCTGGATTACGCGCTCGGAGCAGAAGGTTCCTTTGCCGTGCCGAGCGGTGATGTAGCCTTCATTTTCGAGAAGAGCGAGGGCCTTTCGGACAGTGTGGCGTGAGAGGGCGTATTCCCGGGTCAGTTCGTTTTCGGAGGGAAGCTTCTGGCCGGGTTTTATGGTTCCGGAGAGAATCTGCTCTTTTAGGGCTTCCATCAGGGTGTAGTATTTGGCTTTGCCGGTGGTTGGTTCCATGTGATTGGTGATTCCCCTTTCTGGAATTTATAATACAACTTGTACGGTTGTTGTGACAAGTTGTATTTTTGTTGTGGGGAAGGGACGCTCAGGAGTATCGGGTGTCCGGGGTGTGGCTGTTTCGGAGGCTAGGAACTCTAAGGGTGTGAAAATTTGCTAAAAGCATTCCCCCAAATCAAAAACTCGCATACGCTCAGACAGTTTGATTTGGGGGAATAACGCAAATTTCCACGCCCTAAGGGTTCCTACGCCTCCTGCAAATGCCACGCCCCGGACACCCGATGCTCCTGAGCTGACTTTGGCCCCGTAAATGGAGGGAAGCGGTCCTGCGGTGGCTTCCCTTGGTTCACCAATAGAGTAAATGGGCGGGCGGGTGGGTCCAATACCTTAATGAGTGGACGGGAACACTTTTTTACGGATGGCTTCTTCATAGGCGGTGCATTCTGCAGACCGGTGCATCCGCGGGACGGGATCTCCTTTGAGGAAGTGGTGGCGGATATAGTAGAGGGTATCGTCTTCGCCGCGTTCCGAGAGCATGCGCAGCAGAAATTCGAGCTGCGAGAGTGTCTCGGGATGGACGAACCAGAGGTGGCCGATTCCTTTTTTGAGATACTGGTACGGCGCCTGATCGGTATAAGCGTCTCCGAGGTAGACGCGGGACGCGCTGATGCGGTCCATAATCATCTCGGCGACGTAGCGGCGCGGCATTGGGACGCCTTTGATGATGGTGTCACAATTGATACCGTAATCAATCCAGTATTCAAAATGATGTTTGTTGCGCCCTTTATGGTGCATCCAGGATTTTGACATGCCGGTGTCTTCGCGCTCGGCGTTATTGGGACTCCGGTCGCCCTGATAGTATTTCATGCCGACCAGAAATTCCGTCGGCGAATATTTCGAGAGGTCGTGCGTCAGTCCCTGCCAGTACAGTCCTATTTTGAAGCAGTACCGCATGACCCATATTTTGTGTGTGGTAATGGTTTTAAAGTGCTGCCATGCTTTCATCATTCTGTCTCTTCTCCTGCTTTCCTGTTAAAATTATGATACTGCGCGGCGGCACGATGACCGTTTTTGCGCTGACTTTTTTCTGATTTTCTTCTGTCAGGAATACTTCCGGTGTGTTGGTGTCGGCCGTCAGATACCAGACCTTCTGTTCCGGGAGGGACGGCAGTGCCAGCTCATGCGGATTCCAGTGCATGTTGTAGGCAATATAGAGGTCGTCGTCCTTGTTTCCGTCTTTGTCCTGGAAATAACTTCCGCAGTACATCACACCGATAAAACGGCACGTATTTTCCATCTGGGAGAACCAGGCTCTCTGGCTGTGGAAGGACATATCCGGGCAGCCGTAGGATTTGTAGTCGATGAGGCGCGGCTCGCGTTCGCCGTGCAGCGCCGGATGCGCTTTCCGGAAGGCGATTGCTGCTTTTACAAAGGCGGCAAACTCCGGATTCCGGGCGGCTGCTTTCCAGTCGATCCAGCCGGTTTTGTTGTCCTGGCACCAGGCGTTGTTGTTGCCCTTCTGGCTGTTGCCGAATTCATCGCCGCCGTAAATCAGCGGTGTTCCCTGGCTTGTCATCAGCATGAGAACGGCATTTTTCAGCTGGCGGAGACGCAGCGCGCGCACAGCCAGTTTCCGGGTCACGCCTTCTGCGCCGCAGTTCCAGGTCAGGTTTTCGTTGGAACCATCCATATTGTCTTCGCCGTTGTCCAGATTGTGTTTCTGTTCGTAGGAAACGCTGTCATACAGGGTAAAACCGTCGTGATCCGCAAGATAATTGATCACACCGTGTGTCTCCGGGCTTCTTCTCAGATAATAGGTGAAGTCGGAAAGGCTGCCCTCATCGCCTTTTAAGAAGCGGCGGATATGGTACTGGTAGCCCTGATTGTGTTCCCCTAAATTCCGGAACCACGGGCGTTTTCCCTGATAGATCCGTGCGCCGTCAAAACCGAGGAAAATCAGTTTCGTCTTCCGAAGGAGTGCATCTTTGGACGCTTCTTCTGCCAGCGATGCATCGCCGACCAGATGGAAACCGTCGATCTGATAGCGGAGCTGCCAGTGGTGCAGAACCTGCAGGACAAAACCAGAAGGCGTTCCCGGGGCAAAACAGAATTCCATCAGGCATTCGATACCATTCTCATGCAGGGCATCGACCATCTCTGCGAACTCTGCGACGGCATCTGAGGATGCAGCATACGAAGCTTTCGGAGCAAAATACAGGGCCTTTGTGCCGTATCCCCAATAATTCACGCGCTTCTCTTCCGCCGGCGCCGGATATACATAGGCCGGCTCCGTAAGGGAGGTCCACTCAAAAAACTCGTAGGACGGCATCAGCTCTACTGCATTGATACCGAGTTCTTTTAAGTATGGAATTTTTTCGATCACGCCGCGGAACGTTCCCTTGTTCTTTACACGGGAGCTTCCGTCTTTGGTGAAGCCGCGCACATGGAGCTTATACAGAATCGTCTCCTCATACGGCCGGTGCAGTGAGGTGGTGCGCATTACCGGGTACTCCGGGAGAATGCAGCAGCAGGCGCCCTCTTCTTTTTCCATCGGTGCACCGAAGGTTTCTCTTCCTTCTACTGCTCCCGCATACGGATCCAAGCAGAAAACTTCATCCATCCGGTAGGCATACGAAAACTTTCCTACCGTCAGGCCTGTGATTTCCACGGAACTGATCACGCCAGTGCGCTCCTCTTCCGGAAGCGGCACGGTAAGAAACGGTTTCTGGTGACCTTTCCGGTACAGCAGAAGCTCTGCTTTTTTTCCATCTGATACTTCTACGGCAAAATTGTATCCGTCTTTCGTCGCCGATGCGCCCATTTTCTCCGGATTTCCCGGTAAAATTCGATATTTTCCTCTGTTTTTTGTCTGTATCATAATTCCCGCCCTTATTTTTTATAATTTGTTGCAATTGTCATACTATTAATGTAAATCATTTGAATAAAATTGTCAATTGACCAATGTTACCAATTGTTATACCTCTAAATCCAGTTCCACCGGGCAATGGTCGGAACCGAGAATTTCGGTATGGATTTTGGCATCTGCAACTGCATCTTTTAAGGACTCTGATACCATAAAGTAATCAAGCCGCCATCCTGCATTCCGCTGGCGTGCCTGGAAGCGGTATGACCACCAGGAATACGTCACGGTGTCCGGATACAGCATACGGAAGGAATCAACAAAGCCTTTTTCTTTGATCACAGCAAATTTTTCGCGCTCCTCTTTCGTAAAGCCGGCGTTTTTCTCATTTGCCTTTGCATTTTTGATATCCATCTCGGTCGCTGCGACGTTCAGATCTCCGCAGAAAATCACCGGTTTTTCCTGCTCCAGTCCTTTTAAGTAAGAAAGAAACGCATCCTCCCACTCCATCCGGTAGGCAAGGCGTTTTAATTCATCCTGCGAATTCGGTGTGTAGACGGTTACAACAAAGTATTCCGGAAACTCTGCCGTGATCACACGGCCTTCCATATCATGTTCTTCGATTCCGATACCATAGCGAACAGAAATCGGCTCCTCTTTGGTAAACAGGGCCGTGCCGGAATATCCTTTCTTTTCCGCATAATTCCAATACTGATGATAGCCGGGCAGCTCAAGGTCGATCTGTCCTTCCTGCAGCTTTGTCTCCTGCAGGCAGAAAATATCGGCATCTGCCGCCTCAAAGTATTCCTGAAAACCTTTTTTCATGCAGGCTCTCAGTCCATTTACGTTCCAGGATATCATTTTTTTCATACGCAATTCATCTCCTTTTCCTGACAGTCTGTTCTCTGCGGTTTCTGTTGCAAAACGCTTGGAACCGACTTCCGTTTTCTTTTATTCCTCTTTCAGAACATACAGCACTTCCAGCGACGCATCCGACGGTCCGTGAAATTCGCAGCCGTCTGCTTTATACTGGCGCATCAGTTCCAACATTTCTCTGCTGTACCGCTCGCCCGGGCAGATGAGCGGGATTCCCGGCGGATATGGGGCTGCCATCTCGGCTGCAATTCGTCCTTCCGCTTCTGCAAACGGAACGGCTTCCTTCTCCGCAAAATATGCCTCGCGCGGTGTCTTTACCATCTCCGGCAGGCTGCGGAACAGCCACTGCTTTTCTGTAAACTTCGTCCGCCCCGTCGTTTTCCCGCTCTCTGCTGCCGAAATTCCTGCCAGCGCATCGATCAGCCGTGTGATATCTTCCTCGCTGTTTGCCCAGGTAATAACGCAGACCACGTTCTCCTCGTCGGCAAGCTCTGTACTGACGCGGTATTCCTCGTACAGACGCACCTGCAGATCGTAGCCGGAAATACCAAGTTCTCTTGCCGAGAATACAAGACGCGTCGGGTCGATCTTCCATACGCCGCACGTTCCTTCCATCTCAGTCCCAAGAGCTTCGATTCCTTTGATCTTTGCAAGCTCCTGCCGCGCCCTCTGGCCGAGTTCCAGCGCGCGTTCCATTCGCTCTTTTCCGTGCAGCGCCATCCCGCGCCGCGCCGCATCGAGGGATGCCATCAGAAGGTAGGACGGCGATGTACTCTGTACCATCTGCAGATTGGCGGCCACTCTTGCCTCATCGAGACGGCCAGAACCGAGTGATAAGAAGGAGCTCTGTGTAAAGGAACCCGCCGTTTTGTGGATACTCTGCGCGCAGGCATCCGCACCACTTTCCAGTGCGCCGAGAGGAAGCTGTTCGGAAAAATAGAGGTGCGATCCATGTGCTTCATCGACAAGAAGCGCTGCGTTGTGGCAGTGACAGATTTCTGCGATCGCCTGCAGATCACTGCAAAGACCGTAGTACGTCGGGCTGACCAGAAGTACGGCTTTCGCATCCGGCGTTTCCGCGAAGGCTTTTTCGATCGTCTCCGGCGTTACGCCGCCCCACATCTGCCATTTCGTGCTGTACTCCGGCATCACATAAACCGGTGTGGCTCCGCTTAAAATCAGGCCCATCAGCACCGATTTGTGCACGTTTCGCGGAACAATGATTTTTTCGCCCTCTTTCACAGACGAAAGCACCATCGCCTCGTTGCCGCATGTTGTGCCGTTGACAAGAAAAAAAGTTTTTTTTGCCTTCCACGTTTCCGCCGCCAGTTTCTGCGCCTCTGCAATCACGCCCTCCGCGTGATGCAGATCGTCAAGCCCTTCTGCCTCCGAGAGGTCATACGCCGCAAGCGACGCTCCGTTTAACGTCTCATCCAGCCCGCGCTCAAACCGGTGTCCCGGAATACGGAAATAGGCCGGTGCTTCCTCCCGGAACTGTTGTAACGCCTCCACAAGAGGCATTCGATTCTGATCCATTCTGCTTTGTTTCCTTTCAAACGATTTCTGAATCTTTTTCTGAAGCGAAAGAATCCTCCCCGCACCGCTGTGCGGGAAGGACCCCCTTATCTGCATTTTTCTGTTTTATATGGTTTATTCTACCGGAGTAGTCCAGCCATATTTATCTTCCAGTTTACCCCACTGGATACCGGTCAGGGTATCGTACAGTTTCTGGGTCAGCTCACCGATCTTGAAGTCATTTACAACAACAGAATCGTCCTTGTATACAAATTCACCAACCGGAGATACAACTGCTGCTGTACCAGTACCAAATGCTTCTTCCAGTGTGCCGTCATGACCTGCTTTCATCAGATCGTCAACCGACAGATGTGTTTCGTTTACTTTATATCCCCAGTCTCTTAAGATATGGATCAGGGAATCACGGGTTACGCCCGGAAGAACAGTTCCTTCCAGCGGTGCGGTGTAGATTTCGCCGGCAATCTTGAACATGATGTTCATGGTTCCAACTTCCTCTACATATTTACGATGTACGCCGTCCAGCCACAGAACCTGGGTGCATCCCATCTTCTCTGCTTTTACCTGGCCTGCGATGGAACTTGCATAGTTACCGCCGCATTTTGTAAATCCTGTGCCACCTTTGACTGCACGAACATATTCATCCTCAACCAGGATCTTAACCGGGTTGATGCCCTCTGCATAGTATGCTCCAACCGGAGTGGTGATGATAACGAATTTGTAGGATTTTGCCATATGTACGCCAAGGCTTGCCTCAGTAGCGAACATGAACGGACGGATGTAAAGAGATGTACCTGGCTCAGACGGTACCCAGTCTTCCTGTGCTTTAACCAGTGCTTTGACAGCCTCTACAAACATCTCCTCCGGTACGCCCGGCATGCAGAGTCTCTCGTTGGATTTAATCATACGGCGTGCGTTCATTTCCGGACGGAACAGCTGGATCTTTCCTTCTGCTGTTCTGTAGGCTTTCAGTCCCTCGAACGTTTCCTGTGCATAGTGAAGTACCATGGTTGCAGGATCCATCGGGATTCCGCCGTACGGTACGATTGCTGCATCATGCCATCCCTGCTCTTTGTCCCAGTCCATGACAAACATATAGTCTGTAAAGTGTTTTCCGAATCCAAGATTTTTCTGATCCGGTTTTTCCTGTAAATGTTCTCTTTTTTCAAATCTGATATCCATTTTTTGCCTCCCCGGCAGTTGAGGATAAGTTTGTTCAGCTGCCTGTATATTTAGATTCAATAGTGATAGTATAAAACTGTACCCGAAAACAGTCAATAGAAAATACGACTAATTTTTCATTTTTTCGTTCTTATTTGTTGTATCTTTTCCGTATTTTCCTGTATCAGCCGCATTTTTTCTGCTTTCCCGGCACAGCCATTGTGTTTTTTTTTATTATCTGTTAGAATGGCAGTCAAGAACCTGATAAGACTTGAACACGAAAAAGGAAGGTAATACAAATGAGTGAAGAATTATTCAACAGCGCATCCTGCAGCGGAGACTGCGCAGACTGCGGCAGCGACTGCCAGGATCTGGATCAGCCGACCGTTACCCTGACACTGGACGACGATACCGAAGTAAAATGTGCCGTACTGACCATTTTCCCGGCCCCGAACCAGAAAGAGTACATCGCTCTTCTGCCGCTCGATGAAAACGGCGAGAACGGGGACGGCGAAGTTTATCTGTACCGCTATTATGAAGAGAACGGCCAGCCAAACCTCGACAATATCGACTCGGATGAAGAGTACGAAATCGCAGCAGACGCATTCGACGAACTGATGGATACGGAGGAATTCAACGAGCTGGAAGAAAATTCCACCGAAGAGTAAGCGCACAGAATCTGAAACCGTTTCAAAACCCGGCAGGAGACCTTGTTTTCCTGCCGGGTTTTTCTTTTTCCCTCTCACGATCCAGTTATTTCTTATTTGTACAGCTTTTCTGCATCTCTCTTTAAGATCTGTTTCTATTCTTTTACAGAAGTATAATATATGTGAGTAGTATTTTTCATACTGCTACATTACATAGGAATACGAGGTATCTTTTTATGAGAGATAAAGATGTGATACAGCATATCCAGGATTTATGCCGCGAGCGCTCCTGGACTTATTACCGCCTTGCAAAAGAGGCAGACATTCCCTATTCTACCTTAAACAATATGGTAAACCGCACCAATATCCCAACCATCCCTACCCTGCAGAAGCTCTGCGACGCCTTTGGCATTACACTTGCCGATTTCTTTCTCGATGAGCCGGACGCTCTGCAGCTCACCGAAGGACAGCAGGAAATCATTACGCTTTACAATAATCTTTCGCTGGAGAAAAAGAAAATCTTAAAGGCTTATATGAAAGGTCTTCTGATGGAAGTCTGACTTTTCCGGCATCATAAGTATCACAGATAAAGAAAGTTCCGTTTTTTGTTTTTCCAAAACAGAGGCGGAACTTTTTTTCTGTCGATAAACTTTTCTTAAATTTTTCTAAAGCCCGGGACTTTTCCCGTATTTCGTTGTAGAATAAAGGACAACTGTTCACATATTAATCACAGAAGGAGTTACCCTTTCATGCTACAGATTCAGCATATCAAAAAAGAATACCGGACCGGGACGCTGGTACAGAAAGCGCTCGACGATGTGTCCTTAAATTTGCGCGACAACGAGTTTGTCGCTATTTTAGGGCCGAGCGGTTCCGGAAAGACGACGCTTCTGAATATCATCGGCGGCCTCGACCGCTACGACAGCGGCGATCTGATCATCAACGGCATTTCCACGAAAAAGTATAAGGACCGCGACTGGGATTCCTATCGGAACCACACGATCGGCTTTGTCTTCCAGAGCTACAACCTGATCCCGCACCAGACCGTCCTTGCAAACGTAGAGCTGGCGCTTACCATTTCCGGTGTTTCCAAAGAGGTGCGGCGCAAAAAAGCAATCGCGGCACTTGAAAAGGTCGGTCTTGGAAAACAGCTCCACAAGCGGCCGAGCCAGATGTCCGGCGGTCAGATGCAGCGTGTCGCCATCGCCCGCGCTCTTGTCAATGACCCGGAAATTCTGCTTGCCGATGAGCCGACCGGCGCGCTCGATTCCGACACCAGTATTCAGGTCATGGACCTGCTGCAGGAAGTTGCCAAAGAACGCCTTGTCGTCATGGTCACACACAATCCAGAGCTCGCCGAGCTTTACGCCAACCGGATCGTCACCCTGCGCGACGGTGTGATCTGCTCCGACACGAACCCGTTTGAGCCGGATTCCGAAACCCTGCTTCCTCCCAAGCACAAAAACATGGGCAAATCGTCGATGTCCTTTCTGACGGCGCTCTCCTTAAGTTTTAATAACCTGCGCACCAAGAAAGCGCGGACCTTGCTCACCTCGTTTGCCGGCTCAATCGGCATCATCGGCATTGCACTGATTCTGGCACTCTCCTCTGGTGTCAACGAGTATATTCAGAATATGGAAGAGGAAACTCTCTCCGAATATCCGCTTCAGATCCAGAGCACCGGCTTTGACCTCACTTCGATGATGGTCGGCTCACAGAATGCCGGCAAAGACGCAAAAGATTCCGGCAAAAAGAATGAAATCAAAGTCCAGGAAGTCGTGACCAACATGTTCTCCACCATGAACTCCAACGATCTCGCTTCCCTGAAAAAGTACCTTGACGGCGGTGCGGACGGCATTTCCGACTACACAAATGCCATCGAATATTCCTACTCCGTCACGCCGCAGATCTACCGCGAAGACGGCGATTCCATCCGCCAGGTGCACCCGGACCAGTCGTTCCGCTCGCTCGGCCTTGGCGCAAGCTCCAACAGCATCATGTCATCCATGATGAGCACCAACGTCTTTTACGAGATGCCGGACACCGCTTCCCTGTACGAGAACCAGTACGACTTAAAAGCCGGACACTGGCCGGAAAACTATAACGAATGTGTGCTTGTCCTCACTTCCGACGGCGGAATGAGTGATTTTCTGCTCTACACCCTGGGACTCCGCGATGCACTCGAGCTGGATGAGATGGTCCGCCAGTTTTTAAATGAAGAAACCGTCGAGACCCCTTCCTCTATCGGCACGTATTCCTACGATGATATTCTCGGCACCACGTTCCGTCTTGTGAACAGCGCAGACTGCTACGAATACGACAGTCAGTATCAGGTCTGGAAAGATAAAAGCGACAACGAAGACTATATGAAAAAGCTCGTTGCCAACGGCGAAAAGCTCACAATCACCGGTATTGTCCAGCCGTCCCCTGACTCTGCCGCCTCTGCCCTGACCGCCGGCATCAATTACCCGGCATCGCTGACCCGCCACGTTGTGGAGGAAGCAAAGAAATCCGAGATTGTGAAACAGCAGATGGCGGACTCCTCCATCGATATCTTTACGAATCAGGAATTCGGCACCGTGGATCAGAACAGCGGTCTTGATATGGATTCCTTTATCACTGTCAATGAGGACAAGCTGCAGAACGCTTTCCAGTTCGACGATTCCGCACTCTCCGGTGCTTTTTCCGGTGATTCCATGAACCTTGATTTATCCAGTGCCTTTGCGGACGCCGGAAGCAGCATGGATCTCGCGGGTGCGATTGACCTCAGTCAGATCTCTCTTAATTTCGACGGACTGCCGCAGCTTGATCTTGGCCAGATTTTATCCGGACTTACTCTCAATGTCAGCGAAGACGGCATGCAGGAACTAGCTTCCAGTCTCATGGAGGGCTATCAAGGCTACGCCTCGGAGCACCCGGAGGCGGATTATTCCCATTTACAGGAGGATTTCGTCTCCTACATCAATTCCACGGAAGCACAGGAAATCCTGCGGCGCCACATCCAGACCATCATTGCAGACGGCGGCGGTGTTTCCATTACACAGGAACAGATCCAGGAACTCATTCAGCGGATCTTCAAAGGGTATCAGGCATACCTGATCAAGATGGGCTACACCGATCCGGAACAGTTTGATGCTTATCTTGCGGAGTATCTGCAGACCGAAGAAGCTGTTCAGATCATCAACGACTGGATTTCCGAGGTGATGCAGAACAACGGCAATATCGAAATCACATCCGACCAGCTCACTGCGCTTGCGACGGAGCTTTCCAACGGTTATCTCGCTTACGTGAAGGAGAACGGCCTGCCGGATCCGACGGAGATGGGCCAGCACTTTATCGCCTATCTGAACACGGCGGACGGCCAGCAGCGGCTGAACAGCGGTATCACAAAAATCGTCGATCTCGACGGACTGCAGTCCCAGGTTTCTTCTGCGCTCACAAACTATATGGCAGGCGTTATGGGAAGCTACTCCGCTTCTGTCGCCTCGGTTCTGCAGACACAGATCACTTCCGCGATGGAACAGATGATGACGCAGATGGCCTCTGCAATTCAGTCCGAGATGGAGCGCGCCATGACGCAGGTCGGGAATTCTCTGCAGGATTCGATGGGCGATGCCATGAAGATTGACACCGATGCCTTTGCAAGTGCCTTCCAGATGAATATGACTGAGGATGATATGAAGGAGCTCTTCGCTTCTCTTAGTTCTTCCGGCTCTTCCACCTATGAGGGCAATCTGCAGAAACTGGGCTACGCTGATTTTGACGAACCTTCTTCGATCAGCATTTACCCGAAAAACTTTGAGAGCAAGGAACACGTTGTCTCCATCCTCGACGGCTACAATGACACGATGGAAAAAGAAGGCAAAAACGAGCAGGTAATCTCGTACACCGATGTAGTCGGCACTCTGATGTCCTCCGTCACGGATATCGTCAACATTATCAGCTACGTGCTGATCGCTTTCGTCGGCATTTCCCTTGTGGTTTCCTCGATTATGATCGGCGTCATCACCTATATCAGTGTTCTGGAACGTAAGAAAGAGATCGGTATCCTGCGCGCGATCGGTGCTTCGAAACGCAATATTTCGCAGGTCTTCAATGCCGAAACTTTCATCATCGGACTCTGTGCAGGACTGATCGGCATCGGGCTCTCGCTGCTTCTGATGATTCCGGGTAACCTTCTGATCCACCGTCTGGCGGATACGACGAAGGTCAGTGCTTCTCTTCCGCTCGTCCCGGCGCTTGTTCTGATTGCACTCAGCGTCGTTCTGACCCTGATCGGCGGTCTGATTCCGTCGAAGAAAGCGGCAAAAAGCGATCCGGTTACGGCACTCCGGACAGAATAATCTGATCCTTAAAACACACTTTGCAAGTACGCAAAAAGCGACCGGCAGAGGCTTTTCAAAAGTCCCGCCGGCCGCTTTTTTCTATCTTAAACTTTTATTTTTCTTCCAGAGAAAATCCATGCTCTGTCCGCACCAGTGTCGTCTCATAGAAGGTCTTTGCGAACTGCACCAGATAAGCAGTATCTTTGGCGCCTGCCGTCTCATACGGGGAATGCATCGCAAGCTGAGCCATTCCGATATCCACGCTTGTCACCGAGACAAGAGAGTTCAGAATTGCGCCAAGCGTGCTTCCGCCCGGAATGTCGGCGTGGTTTGCGAATACCTGGCACGGTACGCCGGCCTTCTCGCAAATCATCTTTGTTACGGCTTCCGAAACAGCATCGGTCGTGTATTTCTGGTTTGCACTCTGTTTGATGACTACGCCGCCGTTCATGTATACGCGGCTCTTCGGATCGTATTTCTCCGCATGTGCCGGGTGGAAGGCATGTGCATTGTCAGCAGAAACAAGGAAGCTTCCCGCAAGATCTCTGTGATATGCAATCGTGTCTTTTCCACAGGCTGCATTGATATGCTGCAGTGTCTCTGTCAGGAACGAAGAATCCGCACCCTGCTTTGTGAGGCTTCCTACCTCCTCATTGTCAAAGATTGCGCAGACATTGACCTGGCCTGTTGCCTTTGCAGCAAGAAAGCCCTTTAAGGAGCCAAACGCGCTCTGCAGGTCATCCAGACGCCCACTGGATAAAAACTCTTTTCCGGCACCCCAGATGGATCCTTCCACTCGGTTATACAGATAAAGCTCCATGGAGAGAATATCCTCTTTTGCGGTATCCGGCAGAAACAGCTCATAAAAATGATCTTTCGCTGTCTCATCACCGAGAATCGGGAGCATGTCGGTCTGCACACTGTATTTGATTCCGTTGTTGATGTCACGATTCAGATGAATCGGCAGATTCGGGATCGTCACCAGATCTCGTCCGGCATCAACCAGCACGGATTTCACGCTGTTTCCGTCACGTACCACCATGCGGCCCGCCAGGGAAAGCGGACGGTCAAACCATGGGGAACGGATCATTCCGCCGTAGCCCTCCACGTTCAGGCGGGTGTAATGACCATCCGTCACGAATGGGTCCTCTCCCTTTACTTTAAACGTCGGACAGTCGCTGTGGCTTGCGATGATCTGGTAGCTGGAAAATGCGCTCTCAGGGATCTGGAACGCAATCACCGAGGATTCATTTCTCGTCACATAATATTTTCCGCCCGGAACGAGACTCCATTCTTTTGTCTCCTCCAGTTTTGTATATCCATTTTCGTTCAGCAGATCGCCGGCTTCTTTTACCACATGAAACGGGCTTTTGCACCGCATGATAAAATTGAGCAGCTCCTGCGCTGTATTCAGGTATTCCATAGTTTTTCTCCTTTGCATATATTCAAACGCTTCTTCTATTTTATAAAATCCCGCTGTCTTTTTCAAGACCCAAAAACCTGCGGGAACTTACTGTATCACTCGCAATCATCATTTCGAAGCGGATATTCGCAATCCGCTTCGCTACTCGCACATAAAACCAGCCGCTGCTTCGCAAAAAAATCCCGCACAGACAGATTTTTATTTTCTGTCGTGCGGGACTTACTTTTTCCGTTTTTTCTGCTATGCGGAAACCTGATTTCCGGTATACAGCTGGTAATATTTTCCTTTCTGTTCCATCAGCTGATCATGGGTACCGCGCTCAATAATTTGTCCCTGCTCAAGAACCATGATACAATCGGCGTTTCGTACGGTGGACAGACGATGTGCGATAACAAAGGTTGTTCTTCCGCTCATCAGCTTATCCATACCATCCTGAACAATGCGCTCGGTACGGGTATCGATGGAGCTTGTCGCCTCATCGAGAATCAGTACCGGCGGATCTGCAATGGCTGCACGCGCGATCGCAAGAAGCTGCCGCTGACCCTGGGACAGATTCGCACCGTCTCCGGTCAGCATTGTGTCATAGCCCTGCGGCAGACGCATAATGAATCCGTGCGCATTCGCCAGTTTTGCTGCTGCTACAACCTCATCCTCCGTCGCATCGAGCTTTCCGAAGGCAATATTTTCTCTTACCGTTCCCGTAAACAGATGTGTATCCTGCAAAACAATGCCAAGCGATCTTCTCAGGTCATCTTTTTTGATCTTTCCAATGTTGATCTCATCGTAACGGATCTTACCTTTCTGAATATCATAGAAGCGGTTGATCAGATTGGTAATGGTTGTCTTTCCGGCTCCGGTAGAACCGACAAACGCGATCTTCTGACCCGGCTCTGCAAACAGCGATACATCGTGCAAAACAATTTTATCCGGGTTGTAGCCGAAATCAACATGTTCGAATACCACACGGCCCTGCAGCTCGCGGTAATCCACAGATCCATCTGCCTGGTGCGTATGCTTCCATGCCCATTTTCCGGTACGCTCTTTCGTCTCGGTGAGTTTTCCGTTTTCTTCCTTCGCATTGACAAGCGTTACATACCCCTCGTCCAGCTCCGGCTCTTCATCCATCAGTCGGAAAATACGTTCCGCTCCTGCAAGTGCCATAACAATTGCGTTCAGCTGCTGGCTGACCTGGTTGATCGGCATGTTAAAACTCTTGTTGAAGGTCAGAAAGCTTGCCAGACCACCGAGCGTAAAGCCACCGACGCTGCCAAGGGCAAGTGCACCGCCTACAATTGCACAGACAACATAGCTCATATTTCCAAGCTGTGCATTGATCGGTCCGATAACATTTGCAAACGCATTGGCATTGTAAGCACTCTCATACAGATTGTTATTAATTTCTTTGAATTTTTCGATATTCTCCTCTTCATGACAGAATACCTTGACAACCTTCTGGCCATCCATCATCTCTTCGATAAAGCCGTTGACTTTACCAAGATCCCTCTGCTGTTTTACAAAGAAATTTCCGGAAAATCCGGCCACCTTTTTTGTCACTCCCAGCATGATAGATACCATAACCAGCGTTGTAATCGTCAGCGGGATGTTCAGAATCAGCATACTGACAAAGACACTGACAATCGTGATTGCACTGTTGATGATCTGCGGGATACTCTGACTGATCATCTGACGCAGGGTATCAATATCATTTGTATAAATCGACATGATGTCGCCGTGCGCATGGGTATCAAAATATTTGATCGGCAGCTTTTCCATATTGCCGAACAGATCATTTCTCAGATTCCGCAGGGTTCCCTGGGATACATAAATCATGGTACGGTTCTGAACGAACGCAGCCACAATACCGATTCCGTAAAATCCGGCCACCCGCAAAATTGCGTGGAGCAGCGGGCCAAAATCCGGATCCGGCTGGGTCAGCATCGGCGTGATATAGCCGTCAATCAGCGTTTTCATAAACATCGTTCCCTGTACATTTGCCAGGACGTTGACAAAAATCGCAATGACAACAGCGATGCAGTGTACCGTATAATCCTTTAATACATATTTCATAATTCTGGTAAAGATCTTCATCGGATTCTTGACCTGCGTTTTCACCCCTCTTGGAGGTCTTGCTCCCGGCCCCTTTACCTGCTGTACTCTCTCTGCCATTCCTTACTCACCTCTCTTTTCGTCAAAGTCTCCGCCGCCACCGGTCTGAGACTCATATACTTCGCGGTAAATTTCATTGGTTTTCAGTAATTCCTCATGGCTTCCAAAACCATTTACTTTTCCGTTCTCCATGACAATAATGCGGTCTGCGTCCTGCACACTGGAAATACGCTGTGCAATGATCAGCTTTGTCGTTTCAGGGATCTCGGTCAGGAATGCCTTCCGGATTTTCGCGTCGGTTGCGGTATCGACAGCACTTGTACTGTCATCCAGAATCAGCACCTTTGGTTTCTTCAGCAGTGCTCTCGCGATACAGAGGCGCTGTTTCTGACCGCCGGATACGTTGGATCCGCCCTGCTCGATGTAGGTGTTATAGCCCTCCGGCATCCGATCGATAAATTCATCGGCGCAGGCAAGACGGCAGACACGCTTGCACTCTTCTTCCGAAGCATTTTTATCACCCCATCGGAGGTTGTCGAGAATAGTACCGGAAAACAGCACATTTTTCTGTAAAACAACGGCTACTTCATTTCGCAGCGTTTCCATATCGTAGGAGCGGACATCCTTTCCGCCGACCTTAACGGATCCATCTGTTACATCATACAGACGGCTGATCAGGTTGACAAGACTTGTCTTCGCACTTCCGGTTCCGCCAATAATACCGATTGTCTCACCCGATTGGATGGAAAGATTGATATCCGAAAGAACCGGCTCGCCGGCTCCTTTTTTGTAGTTGAAATAGACATGATCGAAGGTAATGCTTCCATCCGGAATCGAAAAGTCCGGATTCTCCGGATTATCGAGATCACTCTTCTCATTCAGGACTTCTGAAATACGGCGCGCACTTGCAAGGCTCATTGTGATCATAACGAATACCATGGAAAGCATCATAAGGCTCATCAGAATGTTCATGCAATAGGTCAGAAGGCTCATCAGTTCTCCGGTCGAAAGACTGCTTCCGACAATCATTTTGGCGCCAAGCCAGCTGATCAGAAGAATACAGCTGTACACGGTCAGCTGCATCAGCGGTGCATTAAAGGAAAGATTTTCTTCTGCTTTACAGAAAATTTTATAAATATTTTCGGACGCTTTGTGAAATTTTCCTGTCTCATAATCTTCGCGCACATACGCTTTTACCACACGGATTGCGGATACGTTTTCCTGCACACTCGCATTTAATTCATCATATTTTGGAAATGCCTGCTCGAAATATTTGGTTGCAGACCGCATGATCAGAAACAGACACGTTCCAAGAAGAATAACGGCCACCAGATAAATGCTCGCAAGGCGTGCATTGATGTAAAACGACATAATCATTGCAATGATCATACTCGCCGGTGCACGCATGCACATACGAAGGATCATCTGATATGCATTCTGCAGATTCGTCACATCTGTGGTCAGACGGGTGACAAGACCTGCTGTACTGAATTTGTCAATATTGGAAAAAGAATATTCCTGGATATTTTCAAACATGGCCTGACGCAGATTTTTTGCAAATCCGGCAGATGCCTTTGCTCCATATTTTCCGCCCATGATACCTGCAAACAGACCGATGGCTGCTGCCACTACCATGAATGCTCCCACCACGTAAATGTGATGGAGATCGCCTTTTTCTACACCGTCATCGATAATGGATGCCATCATAAGAGGAATGATCATCTCCATGATAACCTCCAGAATCATGAAAATCGGAGTGGCAATGGAGGCTTTTTTAAACTCTTTTACCTGTGCTCCAAGTGTTTTTAACATGATGTCTCTCCTAACATATTTTTTACGTTGTTTTTGACCTGATCGATGACACGGTAGAAAGTGTCAAGATCTTCTTTTGAAATTCCCGCAACCGTCTGTTCTTCCAGCATATCGATCATATCTTTCGTCTTCTCGTGAAGCTCTCTTCCGGTATCGGTCAGCACCAGTTTTTTCAGCCGCGCGTCATAGGGAACGGACTCCCGTTTGATGTAGCCCTTTTTCTCCATGAGCTTTAAAATGTTGGTCACGGTAGAGCGGCAGATCTTAAATTCCGCTTCAATATCTTTCTGGAAAATATCTTTGTGCTCGTTCCTGCACAGATAGCCCAAAATCCACCCGTGCATGGCCGTCAGTTCATCGACGCCCCGCTCTCTGGCGGCTGCCATCAGGTTCCGTGACATCATATTGTCCAGCGTCCGCAGTTCGTGGCCGATTTTTCTTTTTTTACAACACACGCTGCTTTTTTCCTCCTTTCCCCTTTGCTGCCGTCCCCATCTGTTCGTTATAAAACTGTTTGAATAAGGACTGTTCCATAAGCAACTGTTCTATAGATGACTGTTTCATATTAAACAGTTCGCTATAGAACATTCTAGGAGATTTTGTGGGAAATGTCAACCTGTTTGCGTAAAAAAATCGAAAAAAATGCTCCGGATAAAAGTTTTTCACTTTCCGCCCGGAGCATTCCGCTCGTTTATTCTTCGATTTTTCTTCTTAAATAGCTTCCCACCATATGGGAAAAGTTGCGGATATCGCGCGCATACGCGAAATCCTTGCCGAAAATCTTCTGCTCCGCCATAAGCTCCGTCTCCTCGCCTACAAAGACCCCAAGCACCGAGACACCCTGCTGCCTGAGGCGCCGCACCTCAGTTGCCGTGTCATGCAGTGCATAGTCATCCCGGTACGGCTTTGGATTTCTCGCATTCGGCCGGTTCACCAGCACATCGTACGGCTTTCCGTCGCTTAAGAGGATCAGCAGCTTCCGGTCCTCCTGGCGTTTTAAAAGATCCATCCCCGCCGCCTTGACAGCAAGCCCGTCGCGGTTGTTTGAGGATGTGATATACTCAAAAATATTGCTGTTCTTCTCCCGCGGATCGTCGTAATCGCGCATCCGGTGCAGGATCGTGTAATCCCAGAACGTACAGAAGCTCATCACGCGGAACGGGATGTGCAGGCGGCTTAAGGTCTCCGCCAGAATGTACGTCTGCAGTGTCACATTCTCCTGGCGCGGCCGCTGGGAACCGCTCGCATCTACGAGAATATCCACGACAAAATCCAGCGAATTCCGCCGCTGCTCCAGCCGGAACAGATCCGCATTCTGGCTCCGTCCCACCTTCCACATCCGCGCGGGCTGTAAAATTCCGTGGTCTGCATCCGCAAACGACTGATCCTCCTGCAGCAGCATCGCTTTTTTCAGTTCCTGATACAGCAGCGAAATGTTCTGCCGCACCGCGCGGTGCTGGTCGTAATAGGCATGAAGGTTTTTATCCTTCTGCTTCTGCGCGTAGGAGAGCTGATAATACTTTCCGACCGGATTTTTCAGCACACCCTCCGTGTAATAGAGGCTGCAGTCGCTGTGAATGCCGCGGCAGAGCTGGTAATTCCGGCTTTTCTCCTCACTCTCCGAGAGCCACGTTTTTCCGTAATTGCGCTGAATGTACTGATACATCCGTGCCAGCGCTTTCTCATCGACGACAACGATCTTTTTGGTATCGCTTCCCGCTGTTTTTTCTTTCTTCTCTTCCGCCTCTTTTGATGTGAAATTTGTCATATCAAGCGAAACTCGCTCCAGATATGTCTCGAGCCCGTCCTCGTACAGTTCCTCCGAAAGGAAATCCTTCCAGGAATACTCGGTGAGCTCCTCGATCGTTACCGCAAGAACCGAGGCAAGATCACCGTGCTTTTTCACAAATACGGGATCGACGACCTTATTGTACAGCTCGTCCGTCACCCGGATCAGTTCCATTGTATCCGCTGTTTCGGATGCGTGCTTCAGCAGCTCCATCCACTCCCGCGTTTTCCCCGAGTATGAAGGGCTTTTTCCCTCGTCCTCCTCTCTTCTTCCGCGTAGATACTCCAGTTTCAGGCGGCCTGTCTCATTTCTGGATAGAGTTTCAAAAGAGTGGTCCAGTATTTCCTCCGCTGCTCTCCTTCGAAAGCCCTTGACACCGGGGCGCTCGCTTTCGAGCCGCTTCGATACGGCCTCCTCCGTCACCAGCTGGGCGAGCATCATCAGTTCTCCCTCCGCTGCGCCGCTGTAAACCTTCTTCACCAGATACAGGCTGTAGGCTTCCCGACCAAAGTAACACGAAAAGGCGCCCTGGCGGATTGTGTCGTACAGTACCGTATCCGGCTCCTTCGCATACCGCTCCACATCCGGGTTCAGCTTCAGCGTGTAGTCGCCGCTGACAGTCCAGACGAGATTGCGGATCCGGCTTTCCAGCTCCATCTCATGCGTTTTTAATGTTTCCTCTGTCACCATATGTATTTCCTCTAAAAAATATCCTGCGGCGTCCACTCTTCCGGAATCCGCGTGCGCACGACATCCCGCACGATCTCTTTTTCAAACAGGTCAAAGCATTTATTGACAATGCCGATCTGCACCGCAAGATACGGGGACAGCCCCTGGCGCATCGTGCCGATCGCTCCGAACAGACCGCGGAGGTCGAGCGCGCGCGTGGTGATTTCCGCCTGTTTTGCCTTTTTCTGCAGATCGAGGTAAAGGCCGGCCAGCGCTTCGCGTGCCGCCGGTTTCAGATCCGGGAATTTTGACTGCATCAGATAAAACAGTGTCTCTTCTGTAAGCGGCGGCATGTCAATCACCAGAAAGCGGGACACCAGCGCTTCATTCAGCTCCCTCGTTCCCGCATAGCCGTAATTCATCGTTCCGATCATCCGCGCCGCCGGGTGAAGCGGAATTTTATCGTAGCCCGGCACATCGATGATGCGGCGGTAGTCGAGCGCGGCGTGAAGAACACTGACCGCATCGTTTTTCGCCATGTTGATCTCATCGAGAATGCCAAAACCGCCTTCCTCTGCACAGCGGTAAATGCTGCCTTTCCGGAGTGTGACCTCCTGGTTCTGGAACGTATCTGTTCCGATCAGCTCGGCGCTTCCTGTGTTTACATGGAAGGAAACGTTGTACGTCGGTCTTCCGAAAACATACGCCAGTGTCTCTGCCAGCACGTTTTTTCCCGTTGCCTTCTCGCCGGTCAGCAGCAGATTTTCGCCCTGCAGCAGCGCGGCAATTGCCATCTCCAGAATCTCTTTTCCGAAAAACGGGATTTCCGGCGTGCTCATGCGGTTCTCTAAGCCCTCCGCCACCGGATAGCTCTCGCGGAATTTCCGCACACTCTCAATTAACGCCCCGCTTACGCCCTGTTCCTGTAAAAATGAATCGTTCATCTTCTATTTTTTAATCCTCTCTGTCGTTAAAATATCGCTTTGCTTCTCTATAGTATACGGGATCCGGCCGCTTTCTGCAAGGTCGGACTTTGGCTCACTGCCCGCACAAAAAGACACCGGAAAACAGGTTTTCGTCCCATTTTCCGGTGTCTTGCTTCTATTTTATCTTCGATTCATCGATCGCATTATCCGCGGATTCCGAAAAGAATCTCCTCTGTGGAAGCTTTTGCCTCCTCGTCCAGGTTCTCTTTCTTATAGTTCTCATATCTCTGTTTGTGATGCGGATTCTCTGCCCACAGCTCGTCTGCGGCTTTTTTCCACTCAGCAGCATACAGATCACATTTTCCGCACAGATGCTCTGCGCTCTCCGGAGACTGCAGGTCGGTTGACTTCGCGCCGGTCTTCTCTACCATCTCACGCAGCAGTTCCGGATTTTCGAGCATCGGACATGGACGCAGGTGGTTGCGGTTGAACGGCTGTCCATCGCGGTATGCCTGGAACAGCGGCTGCTGCAGTGCTTCGATCAGGGAAACTTCGTTGATGTTGGCGCCGGAGTAATGGATGAAAACACACGGCTCCACATCGCCGTTTGCATTAATATGGCAGTAGTTTCTTCCTCCTGCGATACAGCCTCCGACAAACTCACCGTCGTTCTGGAAGTCCATAACAAAGATCTGTTTGTCACTCTTATCGGAACGGATCTCACGCAGTCTGTGATAGATATATTTTCTCTGCTCAACCGTCGGCATCAGCTCCGGTGCAGCGTCCATGCCGACCGGCATGAAGTGGAAATACCAGCTGTAACGGCATCCGTGCTCGATCAAAAGATCCAGGAACTCGTCACTTGTAACGGTCTCGAGGTTTGCTCTTGTGTAGCAGATGGAAGTACCAAAAAGCAGACCGTGTTTTTTCATCAGATCCATGGCTGCCAGAACTTTATCGAAAATACCCTCGCCGCGGCGTCCGTCGTTGACCTCCTCGAAGCCTTCCAGAGACAGGGAGAAGGAGATATTGCCGAGCTTCTGAACCGCCTCACAGAACTCCTCGTCGATCAGGGTTCCATTGGTGAAGCAGTGGAATTCACAGTCATGATGCTCTTCTGCCAGACGCAGGATGTCTTTTTTGCGCACAAGCGGTTCGCCGCCGGTGAACATGTAGAAGTAGGTTCCCAGCTCTTTTCCCTGGCTTATGATATCAGAAAGTTTCTCATAGGAAAGATTCAGCTTGTGGCCGTATTCTGCTGCCCAGCATCCGGTGCAGTGCAGGTTACAGGCACTTGTCGGGTCCATCAGCATCGTCCATGGGATGTTGCAGTTGTATTTTTCACGGTTCATACGGATCTGTTTCGTTCCGACGAAAGCTGCCTGGAATCCCAGGTTCAAAGCAGTCATTTTGATCACCTGCGGATCCAGCTCGTCCAGTCCGCGGTTGACATACTGTACCCATTTGTTGTCCGGATTCTGCAGCATGGTGCGGATATTGTCGAACGTTTTCTCCGCAAACATATTTCCGGTAAATTTCTGTACAAAATCCGTCAGATTCAGCAGTGCTTTTGTTCTGTCATCTCCGTGGTTCACATATTTTAAAACACCATCGATCGCAGCGCCTGCAGCGGCTCTTTCTACTTTCATTTTTGCATCCATTGTTCACGATCTCCTTTGTAATAGTTTAATATTTTCGCCCGGAATTGATCTGGTTTTGAATACCACATCCTGGCTTTTTCCCATTATATTCTCCATATTTGGAAAATACAACCCAAAATTTCCTCGTTTTGGACATATCAAAAAAAGTGTCCCACGAGGGAACACTTTTTCCTGTTTTTCTCTTTCTGTTATGTTTCACATTGCATTTTCGGATTCACACAGGGCATTTCCTAATTTTCGATCAGAACCGCACGGATCGGGCCGCCGTATTGGTGTTTCTTTTGGATCGGCGCAGCCACGAGAAAATAATGACCAGAGGTCACTTTCTCCAGATTCAGATTTTCAACAATCACCGTGCCTTTTTTCAGTAACTGCTGATGAACATCATTCCCTGATGTCTCATTTCCGACGGTTTCCTGCTCCACACCGAGTAGCACCAGTTTTTTCTCTGCCAGGTAATCTGCCCCATCGCGTGTAATCTGCGCATCGCCGCGGATCAGGAGACGTTCACAGTCTTCTTCCATGACCTCCTCGAGCACTTCTCTTGTCACTTTTCCCTCAAGCTCCGCCACCTGACAGATGCCAAGTGACCGGTCGAGCGTCGTCTGCGCCGTTCCTTCCTCCGTCATCAGATGACGCGGCGCGTCCATTGCGGAAAACTGCTCTCCGGAAATGTCATATAATTTCATATTTTCCTATCCTCAAACCGGGAAACTCCCGTCTTTCTTTTTTCCAATATTTGCCGATACTGCCAGATTCTGCCGGCAGCCAAACCTTGTTTAGTATAGCCTATTTTCGGACGCTTTACAAGGCTCATTTCTGCAAAAATTCTGACTTTTATACAGCAATCCTATCTGCAATAAACAATTTGTCATTTTCACTCCCCTGATGTATAACAGAAATATCCAAACGGTTACGCTATCTTTCAAAAGGGAGGGAAATCTTATGAAACTCCGGCTAAGCCCGTGGATCTGCGCCACGGCTTCGCCGGAGTTTTTTACACTCTTCTGGTTTACGGAATCAGACGGTGAATGTCTCTTGGAAACAGGGATGCGTTCCGCACATTTTCAAATCCGAGAAGCCGTGCCGTAAACCGCTCCAGCCCAAGACCGAGGCCGCCGTGCGGGGGCATGCCGCAGCGGTGCATCATTAGATAGCTCTCAAACGCTTCAACATGCATGCCGCGGCTTTCGAGCTTTTCCACCTGCTCCCGGTAATTGTGGATGCGCTGGCCGCCGGTCGTCACCTCAAGGCCGCGGAACAGAAGGTCAAAGCTTTCCGTCTCTGCCGGATTTTCTCTGCTGTCCATCGCGTAGAACGGGCGCTTGGCGCTTGGATAATGTGTCACAAATACGAAGTCACTGCCTGTCGTTTTCTTCACGTATTCGCACAGCAGTTTTTCCTCCTCCGGTTCAAAGTCCAGTTTCTCCGAAAAGGCTCTTTTGTATACGCGGCTCACCAGCTCTTTCGCCTCGGAAAAACGGATTCTCGGAATCTCCGTGATCACCGGCACCTCTGCTTTTAAAAGCGAAAGCTCCGCTCCGCATGTCTCCTGCAGCCGTCCAAATGTGTACCGCAGCATTTCCTGCTCCATCGCCATGATGTCCTCAAAATTCTCGATATAGCCCATCTCAAAGTCCACGCTTGTATATTCGTTCAGATGACGCGCCGTGTCGTGCTTCTCCGCCCGGAAGACCGGTGCGATCTCGTAGACACGCTCGAAGACGCCGACCATCATCTGCTTGTAAAACTGCGGGCTCTGCGCCAGATATGCCTGTTCGCCGAAATACGACAGGGAGAAGATATTAGCTCCGCCCTCGGCTCCCGCTGCTACGAGCTTCGGTGTGTGGATTTCGGTGAAGTGCTGTCCATCCAGAAATTCGCGGAACGCCTGACAGATCCTGGCCTGAATCTGGAAAACCGCGCGCTCTTTTTCATTTCGCAGCGTGATAGGCCGGTAGTCCAGCAGGTTCTCGATGGAAGTGTTGACCCGCTTCTGGTTGATGACAACCGGCGGTACTTCTTCCGGCTCGGAGAGGATTTCCACGTCTAACAGATGCAGGTCATACCCGCTTCTGGAACGCTCTTCACGGATCACCTCCGCGGTAAACCGGACACACGCCTCTTCTTTTAATTCCTCCAATGCAAACCGGGCATACGCCGGCTCGTACACGCACTGTACCATCTGCCGTTTCGTCCGAAGCAGCACAAATGCAAATGAGCTCATTTTTCGGATTTTGTAAATGCTTCCATGCAGCCGCACGATTTCGCCGATGTGTGCTCCTAACTGCTCTGCTTCGAGTTCCTCTGTTTTTCTTACTTTTACGGTATTCATTTCTGTCTTCATAGTCTTTTCTGCCTTTCTGTTCTGATTTTTCTTTATCGCCGCAAAATCAGCAGAAAATCCATATGGACATAATCTGTATGTCCCATACGATCACAACCCTTCTCTGATGTAAATTTCAAGTCATTCCCGCATGGATAAAAAATGGCAAAGAAAAACCACACGGGGTATTTCTTTTTCTCCCGGTGTGGTTTCCCTTTGCCTTATCTTCCACACAGGTACAACACAATCAGCGCCTGTACCTGTGAAGTATAGTAGTCTTCACTTTGATACAAGCGCTATCAATCGTCGTCCCTGTGCATCTGTACGCTGTGCATCTCGTTCATCGTTGATAACCTCTGTTTCGTAGTTTTGTTGTATTATAATTCTGCGTTCCGGTTTTGTCAACCCTTATTTTCCGTAATCGATGATCACCACTTCCGCTTTCGTCCCGATCCGCATCGGCGGTCCCCAGAGACCCACGCCGGATGTGACGATGCTGTACATGTCTCCGACTTTCTTCATCCCGCAGGCATTCTCCCACATCAGGCCGGTAAGGATATTGCCTGGGAAGAGCTGTCCGTCGTGCGTATGGCCGCCAAGATCAAGGTCTGCGCCTGCCTCTGCCAGCTCGGTCAGCTCCGATGGCTGGTGGTCAATCACAAAAACTGGAAGCGACTGGTCCAGTCCGGTAAGCAGTTCGGACGGCGTGTCGCGTGTCTCCTGCGTTTTGCGGATCCGGTCGGGATCTTTTCGGCCCGCCAGATAAAAGGCATCATCGATACAGACCACATCATCCTCCAGCAGATGAATCTTCGCGCGGTCCAGAAACTCACCGAACCGGCGGTCGGCGATGCGCTCCTCCTTCGTCTCAAACGTAAAGCCCGCGAGAATCTTCTCATCGAGATCGTGGTTGCCGTAGCAGGCGTACGTGCCGTACCGGCTCTTTAAGCCCGTCAGAAGATCCGCCACGCGGTCCGGCTCATAGATGGCATCGTACTCATTATCAAAAATATCCCCGGCAATCACAACGACATCCGGCTCCTCAGCATTGATTTTTTCCACCATCTCTTCCATCTGATGACTGCCGATGCTGTACCCCAGATGAAGATCTGCGACGAGCGCAATTTTCAGATGTGCATCCTTTTTCGATGGAACCTCATATCGTGTCGTGTAAATATGGACTGCATGCACCATTCCGTAGATGCACATTCCCGTCACAAAAAGGATCGCGCCAAGGCCGACCGCTTTCAATCCCATCGGAGAATACAGCCAAGTTTTCGTCAGTGCCGTATGCGCAAAAATGAAGCGCAGCAGCACCAGAATCGCGGTGAAGCCAAGAAAATACAGATACATGCCAAGCCAGCAGTTG
Source organism: Blautia sp. TM10-2 (assembly GCF_003480845.1). Lineage (NCBI taxonomy): Bacteria > Bacillati > Bacillota > Clostridia > Lachnospirales > Lachnospiraceae > Blautia > Blautia sp. TM10-2. Next base: position 153,377 of record NZ_QUJZ01000001.1, read on the forward strand.
CTGATGACCTTTAAAATCCGGTGAACGGGATCTCTTTTGATCAGAAAGCTCGTCAGCAGGGAAAGTGCAAAAAATGCATACAGCACCAAAATGACACCCAGCACGGCCGGATGGCGGAACAAAGGATGCACCTCCTTCATCCACCGCAGCAGCCAGTAGGCGGTAAATACATTTGCCAGTATGTAGACCGGCGCAAGAAATATTGCAAGCATACGTATGTTTCCTCTCTTTTTCGATTCAAATACAGGGCAGGAAAAAGCGTGCCGAACGAAACGTTTCCGGCACGCTTTTTTGCCAGGCATTCATCAGAGTTTTTTCTCTATGATATCAAACAGCTCACGTCTCCGCTTCCGCCAACGCCAGCCATTTGCAAGTTTGTTATAGAAATAGAACGAATCCACAAGCACCATGTTCAGGCGGCCGATCCGGTCTTTCGTCGTTCCGTTGTAATGTTCGCCGCCGCATTCGATCTGCGGGCACGTTTTTACGTAGGCGATCAGATCATCCTCACTTCTGATAGTATCCGGCAGCTCGGTATACGCTTTTCCGATGCAGTCCAACCGGTGCGCATCGCTTCCGCCAAAGCCGGGCTTATTGAATTTCTCCGCCAGCCGTTTCGCTTTTGCGTTCGTCTCCGCGCTCTCACACGCATTGAAAATTTCAACAAAATCGAACTGCGGGAGAAGCTGGGCAATCCGCTGCTGATACTTTTTCTTCCGTTCATTCGTGCTGATCATGCTCATAAATTTTTCGCCGTACGGATGCGCCGGTCCTAAAATTCCGCCGTACGCATGGACGATCTTGACAAGGATCGATCCCGGCAGGCCGCGCAGCTCCAGAATTTTTAATTTTACGCCGAACGGCATAATCACAAGAATGTGGCCGCAGTCGCACGTATCGTACTCAACACCTTTTAATACCACAAAATCCTGGTGTGCTCTTCCCTTGATGGCATTCTTCCACTCGCGGTATCCGTCATAGGAATCGTGGTCGGATACCAACATTCCTCCAAATCCTTTTCGTTTCAGTGTTCGGATGTACTCCTCAATCATGACTTTTCCATCCATCGAACCCTCTTTTGTGTGGCAGTGCATATCAAATTTCATGCAAAACGCCTCCTTTTATCTTCCATGTTCGAAAACCATTTCGTTTTTCCTATTTTTCTGGAATTGTTTCGGATGGTTCCGCCGCGTTTTTGGCGCGGCAGAATCGATAGTTTGTACCATCTAACTTTATTTTACCACTTTTTCCACAAAAGAAAAAGAAATTTCTTCTGAAGATCTGGTAAATTTTCCTTAAGGAATGGAGTTTTTAGACAATTCCTGTTCTTTGTCCCTGTTTTTACCGTGTTCTTTTTGCTATGATAAAAACAGCTTATTTTACTTGATCGGAGGAACACATTATGAATTCACAGGACATCACCCGCGCACTGATCGACACAACAGTTGCACGCGCGATGGTGGAGATGGACGCAGATCCGAAACGCAGCGTCCGCAAGCTCTGCGATCTTGGCCGCCAGTTTTCCCGCGGCCGCTTTCAGAATCAGATTTTTGCCATTTTTCAGGATCTTCTGCGCAACGATGAAAGCCCGTATTATCAGGCGATCGACTTTCTGCTGCGCAGCAACGATCCGGAAGCGCTTCGTCAGTTCGGCATCAACATCGGCTACAACAGTTTTACCTACGGTGCGCAGATTCTGCGCCAGAAGCAGAAAGAACTTTCCTTTGCTGTTCCCTGGGTTGTCAAGCTCCGTCTCGACAGCCGCATCCCGGACACTTACGATTCCTCGTTTTTTGCATCCGTGGTCAGAACCGGTCTGACATACGGCATCTACTCTTATCAGCTCCGCTCCATGGATCATCATGAGGATATGGAATCCTACCTTGCCGTCATCCAGTCGCATCCGGAATGCGCGTTTCTCTGGTTTCTTTCCAATACGCCGCTTACCGAAAAACAGCAGAAACTGCTTTTATCCTGCCCGAACCTGATGGTTTCTCTTCCAATTGATGCCCCCTCAACGGTTTCCATGGCAAAAGCCCTGCGCCGTCAGAAAACGCTGTTCGGTATGCACAAAGTCTATCAGGATGCAGATGCTGCCGCTTATCTGCTCTCTTTTGACCACCTGTATTCCCAGATGGAACAGAGTGTCTTTTTCTTTCTGGTCGCAGATGATTCGTGCTCAAAAGAAAGTATCCGGGCTGTTTCCGATGTTGTTCAACAGTACCGCTTCACCCCCATACAGCCATTCTTCCCGATCGAAGTGCAGGAAGACTCCCGCAAAATTGAGCAGATTATCACCGCCCATCCGGCGTATCTGCTGCTTCTGCCGGATCACATGGCCCGCACACTCGATACGCCCACCGTTTCCTTTGAAGAGTTGTCTCTTCGGAATATATTTTACCGTGAACTGCTCGCAGATGCATAAAAGTACAGCCAAAGCGGAATTTTATTTCTTTGGTTCCGCTTTGGCTGCTATTTTTTCTGATGATCTGCATATCACTTCTTTCAGTTCTTCGACAAACGTTTCCGGTTCCAGCTCGCTTTCCATGGAAAACCAGCGCAGAACCGCGGTCAGGAAGGCATCACAGAAGAACGTTACAAACAGTTTCTGATTCTGTACCTGAAAGAGATCCTGTACAAAAAACGCCATGACCGGCTCGAGCATCTCGTAAAAGTAATCCTTAAAACTGTTCTGCCCTTCGATCCTCAGGGCACTCTGGTAAAATGCTTTATTCTGATAGAAAATATTGCAGACCGCCACCAGCACATCCCATTCATTCTCAAAGTTCTTTCCGCCCATGTTTGTCAGAAAGTCCACATAAAAGATCCAGTTTACCAGATCGTATTTATCTTTAAAATGATAATAAAAGCTTTTCCGGTTCAGACCGCATTCCTCGCAGAGATCTGAAATACTGATTTTCGCAAAAGACTTGCATACCATCAATTTTTTCATTGCATCTGCAAGCGCACTCTTTGTACTGTTGGAATCCGCCATCTCTTTTCTCCCTCTCTTTTCGACCGTTTGTGCTATTATTCTACACCATCTTTTTCCTTTATGCAAGAAAAGCGCACCAGGAAAAGGCTGTATTTCCTTTTTCTGGCACGCTTTTTGCAATCATGCTTCTTCCGTTTTTCCATCTGCCTCCAGTGTGAACCAGAATGCCACACCGTTGTCGTAATTCTGGCAGCCGCACTGCTGCTGGAAGGAATCCATAATGGCTTTTACGATGGAAAGGCCGATGCCGCTTCCGCCGTATTCCCTTGTTCTCGCTTTGTCCACCTTGAAGAATTTCACCCATACCTTGTCGAGATCCTCCTCCGGGATCGGGTCCCCGGTATTGAAAACGGTTGTCTTTACGACATTCCCTTCTTTTTTGCAGGTGATCTCAATCGTGTGGTCGTAGTCCAGATGGTTGAGGGCATTCGTCAGATAGTTGGTGATAACCTCCTCGACTTTGAATTCATCGCCCCAGACATAGAGCGGGTCGCCGCCGGTAAAGAGCACTTTTGCCTCTTTCTGGCGGATCAGGATGTCGGAGGACTGCAGCACGCCTCTGATCACGGCGTTCAGATCGAACCGTTCCATATTGACCTGATCCTCACCGAACTCGAGTTGGTTCAGGTTCAGGAGTTTTTTGACCATCTCGTTCATCTTTGCCGCCTCGTCGATGATGACATCACAGTAGAACTCGCGGCTTTCCTCATCGTCGTTGATGTTGTCTTTCAGGCCTTCCGCATAACCCTGAATCAGAGCGATCGGGGTTTTCAGCTCATGTGTGACATTTGAGAGGAACTCGCGGCGCATTTCATCAATCTGCGTTTTTTTGTCAATATCTTTCTGCAGCTCAACGTTCGCACTTTTCAGCTCGGAAATCGCCTGCTCAAGCTGTTCGGACATGACATTGAAGTTGTTTCCAAGCTCGCCGATCTCGTCTTTTCCGCCGCTCACGTAACGGGCATCGAAGTCAAGGGCTGCCATTTTTTTCGAAATTTCGGTCAGCTCCTGCACCGGACGGACGATCTGGCGGGTGATGATCCAGATCACAATGGCACCGATGATGATGATCGGAATGCCGATAAAGAGGTAAAACTGGTTGGAAAGGCCGACCGCATCCGTGATGCTCTCCAGCGGGCATCTTGCAAAGTAGCAGTTTCCATTGTCAAACCAGCCGATGATCTGCAGATACTCGGCATCGGCGTGGCTGTCGTAGAATTTCTGGATCTGATAGTTGTCTTTGCTGTCAACGACTTTGGTATTTGCCTGCTCGTTTCCGCTGATCAGGCCGAAGATCAGGGTCTGGAGGCTCTGGCGGTCGGTTGCGTTGGAATAGACGAAGCTGCTGAGCTCCGGTCCGGTAATAATGACTTTCAGGTTGTTGGTAGCGCAGAACTGCTCGAAGGTATCAGGGATATTGTCGCTGTCTCCGCCTGTCGCATTCAGTTTCTGAAAGCTCTCTGCCAGAATGTGTTCTTTATCCCGGATATAAAAGGACCCGAGAAAGAAGTAATTGATCAGGCCGATGATAAGCAGGGTAGCTGCCATGGTCGCAATAAAAGTGTAGGCAATTCGTTTTTTGACGGAGTGTTTTCTTCCCTTTTGTGGCATTTTCAAATGAAACCGGTGCTTTTTCTCCGTCTGGTTTCCCATTGTCACACGGGAATCTTCTGCAGGCATCTCCATGGAAGTCTCATTTTGTTTTTCTGTTCCGTTCATGATTCGTCCGCCTCGAATTTATAGCCCATGCCCCAGATGGTCTTGATTAAATCGCCTTTGTCGCCCATTTTGCTGCGGAGTTTTTTGACGTGGGTGTCGATGGTGCGTGCGTCGCCGTAGTAGTCGTAGTTCCAGACGTTGTTCAGGATTTTTTCTCTGGAGAGGGCGATTCCCTGGTTTTCGAGGAAGTAGGTGAGGAGTTCGAATTCTTTATAGCTTAACTCCATTGGTTTTCCGTCGATGGATGCCATGTGGGCGGCTTTGTCGATGCGGATGCCGCCGGCTTCTAATACGTCGTCTTCGCCGGTTTTGCCGCTGCGGCGCAGGATGGCTTCGACGCGGGCGACGAGGATTTTCGGGGAGAATGGTTTTGAGATGTATTCGTCTACGCCGAGCTCAAAGCCGAGGAGTTCATCGCGTTCTTCGCTTTTGGCGGTGAGCATGATGATCGGGACTTTGGAGTTCTGGCGGATTTCGCGGCAGACCTGCCAGCCGTCCATTTTGGGCATCATGACGTCGAGGATGATGAGGGCGATGTCTTTCTGGGCGTAGAAGGTGTCTACAGCCTGTTCGCCGTCACCGGCTTCGATGACGTCGTATCCGGCTTTTACTAAGAAATCTTTGACGAGTTTGCGCATGCGGCTTTCGTCGTCTACTACTAGGATTTTTAATTTTTCCATGAGTTTTGTCTCCTTTATATGACGGACAGAAAACGCCCGGCTGCCCGCCCGCTCGTGCTTTTTCCTGATCTCGTTGTGTTTTTATGTTTGATATTTTTACCATTTTACTTTAACATGGGTTTATGTTTTTTCTGTGAAATGGGGTGAGTTTATTTTAACATATAGGAAGGGAGTTGGAAACTTCTATTTTTTGTATTGATTAAATTTGGGTATGAAAAAAGATCTCCTGGGGTTGACAGGAGATCTTTTTTCATACGGGTTATTCTTCTTCGTCGAGATAGTATCTACCGTAGGCGTCGGCTGCTTTAATGGCGGCGAAGACGGTCTCCGGGGTTACTTCGAATGGCATATTGTGGAGGGTGTCGGTCTCTGCGCATGCGGTTTTGGCTACTTCCATGAGCTGGTCGTCGGTTACGTTTCCGGCACCGAGTTCAGCCAAGGTGACTGGGAGACCGACTTCGATGCACCATAAGATGATGTCTTCGAGTTCATCGAGCGGTACGTTTTCCAGGACGAGCTGAGTCAGGGTTCCGAAGGCTACTTTTTCACCGTGGTACATATGATGGCACTCTTCGAGTACGGTGAAGCCGTTGTGGATGGCGTGGGCTCCTGCGAGGCCTGCGCTTTCAAAACCGATTCCGGAAAGGAGGGTGTTGGCCTCGATGACTTTCTCGACTGCCGGGGTGCATACGCCGGCTTCAAGAGCGATTTTGGCTTTTACACCTTCTTCCATCAGAGTGTCAAAGCAGAGTTTCGCGAGTGCCATCGCTGCCTCGGTTGTTTTTCCACCGGCGCAGGAAGTAGCTCCGCTTCTCTGGCAGGCTCTTGCTTCAAAATAGGTGGCAAGTGCATCACCCATTCCGGCTACGGTCAGGCGGACTGGAGATTTTACGATGATGTCAGTGTCCATCAGAACCAGGTTCGGGTTTGCCGGAAGGAAGAGGTATCTCTCGAATACACCCTCTTCTGTGTATACAACAGACAGTGCGCTGCACGGTGCATCGGTCGATGCAATGGTCGGGCAGATGAATACTGGTGTTTCTGCGTAGTAGGCAACTGCTTTTGCGGTATCAAAAATTTTGCCGCCGCCGACACCGATAACCAGATCACAGCCTTTTTCTTTCACGATAGCAACCAGACGGTTGATCTCACTCTCACAGCACTCGCCGTTGAAATAATCAAAAACAACGTCGCAGTCGCTTCCCGCAAAGCTTTCTTCGATCATTGCTCCGATCCGTCTGTAGCCTCCCTGGCTGATCAGAACCAGTGCTTTCTTTCCGTATTTTGCCGCATATGTTCCGATGTTTTTCATTTCCCCTGCGCCCTGTAAATATTTAGAAGGGCTAATTAAAATTTTTGCCATTTCTCTTACGCTCCTTTTTTGTTTTTTGAACGTCAGCCTCCGCTTCTGGCGTTTTCTGCGAAAAATGAGTTTACCGCAGAACTTGTCTTTATTATAATAACTGCGTTGTAAAATTGCAAGAATATTTCCATCCAAAATGAACCCCGGAAGTTCACATATTTCCCCGGGATTTTTCGGTTTATTCTGCCTGATCGTAAATGATTTTGCAACGCAGCAGTCCTGTGCGTCGTTTGGGTAGGTATACGGTGCAAACAGATAGACAACTGTCGGGGCATCGTAAAAAGCATTCTGGATTGTGCTGTCATCAGCGATACTGTCGGCTTCGAGAATTTTGTCCAGTTCTTCCTTTTTGATCTTCTCCGGCTGGTAAAACGGGTGGAACGTCTGGCTTTGATTAAAGTAACCGCCCCTCTGATACGTTTTCACGTAAATTGGCTAAGGGTTGGCTGTGTTGACGATCGCATCGGCATGAACTTTTGTGATGTCGTTTCGGATGATTTTAAATGGCATGGGGATCACCTTCTTTCGTGGGATTTATAGCTGTTTTAATTTATAAGTTGCAAACAGCGTATAATGGCATATTTACCATCCGCTCCTGCTCTTTATACTTCAATGTTGAAAATCGAACTGCTTCTTCCGGCTGGAATTTTTCGCAATATGTTTTAAGACTATGGGATCGAATGTTCTGTTCCGCCTTTACTTCAATCGGCACAATACTCTTTGCCTTCTGAATCAGAAAATCCTGCTCGAAAGTTGCTTTTTCATTTCCATAATAATATGGCGTATAAGGGGTATCTGAAATCAACTGCTGCAGAACGTACTGTTCTGTAAGCGCGCCTTTAAATTCAACAAAAATATCGTTACCCTCCAATATGGATTCTGCTGGCAGTTCACTCATTGCTCCGAGCAGTCCTACATCCAGTACGAATAATTTATATGCATTCATATTTTTATACGCCTTCAGCGGCATATGAGGCTCATTTACCCGGTTGACTTTATATACTAATCCACAATCCAGAAGCCACTGAATTGCTATTTCAAATTCGCTGCTTCTGGCTCCTTTCTTTATCTGTCCAAAGAAAAATTTTTTATTCTCCTTCGCCAGCTGCCTCGGAATAGAATCCCATACCATTCGTATTCTTGGGAGAACTTTTGCTTCAATATGCTTTCCAAAATCACCCTCATACTGCCGTACAATATCACTCTGTATCTGTCGTACTTCTGCATAATCTTTGTTCAGCCGAAATGCATCCACAACTGCTGGCATGCCTCCTGTATAATAATAATTTTTTAACCAGAACAAATATTTATCCGCAAAATTGTCAATTAAATTGTAATCCTTTGTTTCCAATGCACTTTCCAGCCCTTCTTCGTCCATAGCGCACAGGAATTCTCTAAAATTGAATGGATATAAATCCAGTAAATCTACTTTTCCCACCGGATAGGATATTCCCTCATGAAGCGCCACGCCAAGAAGTGAACCTGCTGCTATTACATGATATTCCGGTGCTTCTTCGCAAAAATATTTCAAAGATTCCAACGCTTTCGGTGCATTTTGAATTTCATCCAGAACAATCAATGTATTCTCTGGGGTAATCGCTACACCTGATTCAATATTGAGGTTCATAATAATACGTTTTATATCGAAATCCGTATCGAAAACCGCCTGCATTCTCTGATTATTGTAAAAAGAAATGTAGGCGGTTTTTTCATAATATGTCTTACCAAATTCTTTCATTAACCACGTTTTACCAACCTGCCGGGCTCCCATTAAAATCAGTGGTTTTCTGTTACTTTTTTTCTTCCAGTCTAATAGTTTATCCATTGCAAATCGACGCATGCTGATCTTCCTCCATTTCTCTTTTTTATTATTTCACATTTTTCCTGTGTTATTCTTACCCTAATTTAACATTTTTCCCGACTTAATTCAATATAAAATCAACATTTTTCCCGACTTCACCGGAACAGAATCTGCTGCGAAACCTTCTCTTAAGACAAACATAATCTCTCTACGGAAAAATACGACGGCCAGCCACCGTCGTATTTTTCGTTATCGAATATTTTTATTTTTCTTCTCTGATCAGTCTGAGTCCGTCTTTTTCCAGCAGATACTCCTTCCCGCACACCTCTCCGATATACTTCCTGTCATGCGAAATGCTGATGATGGCGCCTGGAAATTCGCGGAGCATTTTTCTTATGACCGGTCCCGATAAGGGTGAAAAGTTTCGGGTTGGTTCATCCAGAATCAGCACATTGGCATTGCCAAGGCTCATTTTCAGAAGCAATACTTTTGCCTTCTGGCCGCCGGACAGTTCGCGGATGGGGTGATCCATCTCGTCTGCCGTGTACTTCAGCGATCCGAGATACGTCCGAATCTTCGTCCTCTCACTCTTCTCCCCGGTGGAATCCAGAAAATCGACCGGCGTCATGGAAAGATCCAGCTGATCCTCATAATTCTGCGGCATATAATCTACGCGGAGATCCTCCCGTTCTTTCAGCTCTGCCGCAATCTTTTTCAGCAGTGTTGTCTTGCCTGCCCCGTTCGGGCCGACAATGCATATTTTTTCCGGTCCTCTTATCTTTAAGGTGATATTTTCCGCCAAAACCCGCTCCCCATCCGGCGTTTCCAGTTTCGGAAGCTGATATTCGATGACCGTTTTCCCGGCGGGCATGGTTGCCTCTGCTCCTCCAAGCTGGAAGTAAATCGCTTCCTCCTGCTCCGGCATTTCTGTCATGCGGGCATCTTCTTTTTCAAATCTGCGGTTCATCGCCTTTACGGTATGCATTTTGTCCTTCAGATTTTTCGCCACGGACGGTGCCTGACGGGAACAGTTGTTCAAGGCGTTCTGCACGCTCTGGTATACCTTTCGGTATTTCTCATCGCGCAGCGCTTTCTCTCTCCTGTCACTCTGCGCCTTCTGTTCCTGGCGCTCGAAATTCTGCAGGCGCTCCTCTACATACGTCCGATAGGGAAGTTTCGCAACCGTGTATCTCGATTTTGTCTTCCGCACAATCTGTTCAATATGAATGACCATATTTGCCGTGTTTTCAATCAGCGTTTCATCGTGCGAAATAAAAACAACAATATGCTCCCATTCGCGGATCAGTTTCTCCAGAAGTTCCAGTGTCGCAAGATCAATATCATTTGACGGCTCATCCAGCAGAAGGACCGTGACATCCTCCATGAGAAGACGCATCATCTGCGCTTTCACCTTCTCGCCGCCGGAAAGCTCACTCATCTGCTGATCCCGATAGAAAAACTCTTCCGTCAGACCAAATTTTCTTGCCAGCACCGCCAGATCCTTCGGTGTCTGATCCCAGAACTTTTCTTTTTCATAGAAATACTCATACACCGTCTTCGTTTTCTCCGCCTCCGGAAGTTCCTGCGGCAGATATCCAAGCCGCTCCTTTCCGATGATGCGCTCGCCTGTGGATTCGATGTAATCTTCCGTCAGTGCGGGATCGTACATCCACTTCAGCAGCGTCGATTTTCCGTTTCCCTCCTCTCCAATGATAACGGCCTTATCACCGTCATTCAGTACAAGCTGAAAATCTTCGAGAATCACTCGCAGATCTTTTTTATGTGTCAGTGTTAATTTTTTTATCTGCATCATACAGAAGCCCCCTTTGCTCCGGCAGCCTCTTTTCTGCTTTTTTACGCAAAACGAGCCTGTCCTGCGTACGCAAAACAGACCCGCAAAAAAATATCCCTGTTCTATTCTCATAAAAAAGGGAAATGATTCAGCGATTCTCGTCTTTAAGCGTACACGAAAAACAGGCCTGTTTTCCAGGCTGTCCGTTCTTTGTGTTTTTCTTAAAGTCGATTATCGCAGAAACATTCCCTCACCTTTACACCAATGGTGCTCTTTCTTTTTATTTTCTGTTCCCTATTATAGGACAACTTACAGATAAATGCAATCCGTTTTTTTACAAATTGAGAAGTTCCTCTGCCAGCGCCTGTGCATGCTCCAGATACCAGCCGTCTTCGTCCTCTTCTGCTTCCACAAACTCGATATACTCATTCAGCGTGGCCAGCTTCACATCCAGATTGAACTGTTCGCGTGAAATCTTTGTCTTTAACGCTTCATACATCCGATCCAGAAACAGCTCTTTCTGTGCATTGTTCATGTAGAACGGGAAAGCACTCCGTGTCTCGGTCGCATGTGCCAGGAATCTTGCAATGTCCAGAGAATACGGCATCATTCCACCAAATCCCCAGTCAATCATGACAACATTTTCGCCGTCATAGATCACATTCCACTGCAGGAAATCACCGTTTGACACCGTACATGGACAAGTCAGCTGGCGGTCCAGGAACATCTGATACGCTTTCCGCAGAATTGGATCATCCGCTACGGACGATGCTCGGCGCAGAACGCGTTTCCAGTATTCGACAAATCTCTGCTCCACTTCATTTTCCGGCGCTTTGTCCATCGACGGTGTCCAGAAATACGACTGAATTTTACTTAAGGTTTCTGCCGCTTTTTCTGTTGTCTCGTCCGTCATATCCCGCATGTCGTTTCCTTCTACATACTTCATGCAGATCCAGTCCGCATCCTCTGCCTGCCGCATGCCGACATACTGCGGTACGTGAAACTCTCCTTTTGACAGATACTGCGCATAAATCTGCGCTTCTTTGCTGCCGGTTTTCTTCAGTGTATATTTTCCTGCATCTGTCTCGATCACATACACATCGTACTCCCGCACTTCATCTTCCGCCTCGCCCCACTGCTCGCAGATGCGGGAAACTGCTTTTACCGATTCTCCGGTGATGTCTGATGCCATTTTTCGGATTTCATCTGACTCTACCGGTTTCTGAAAATTTCCTAACTCCATCTCTTTTGTTTTATCCTTCCCATTTTCACTTTATTCCAGTACTACATCACATCTGTGATGCTTTTGTCATTCTGTCTTCCAGTAACTCAATTTTTTCCATATGCTTTTTTATCCAATTACGCTTGCTCCAAACGGCATAAACGAGAGCCTTGCCAGCTCCCCTGCCGCCATTCCAGACACTGCCAGCTATCCATTATTTTGTGAACAGTTTGCCGCATCGATCGCCAGCACCAGTAATAATGCCGGAATTTCATTGCTCGGATTATCATACTCGATGACATACGTGTCACCCCAGCTCAGAAGTTTTTTATGTACGTGGACGACTGCACTGCAGGCTTCATATACATCGTAATCCCATCCCATGAAGTCACCTTCTGCACGCCATCCCATGAAATCTACATCGTATTTGGGACGGAACAGTGCAAAACGTTTTTCGATATGTCCCATTAACTGCCCGTTCCATTCAATTTCGAAAGTCGGAAGAAAGCAAAATAATTTCTGTTTGATAAACCCAATTTCATTATGCGCCGCATCGTACACATGCAGACGGTGTCCCAGCGAGATAAATTCATTTTTCACAAAATACTTTTGGTTCCCCTGCTCGTCATAGATATCATACGTGTCTGACCAGGAAAATACACGTTGTTTGATTAGTAACTGCATATCTGCTCCCCTTTTCATTTTTCTATCAGAAAATCGACTTTTTTATGGAAAATTTTTCCTTTTCCCCTTAATTTTCGACCGCGATTTTGACCCCATTTTTTTCGGTCTGAAACGGTCTAAAACGCTATTTTTGCCCTGTTTTTTCTACCCAAAATGTACAAAAAAACCGCTAAAACACTGGATTTTAGCGGTTTTTCAGGTATGGACCTGAGGGGAATCGAACCCCTGTCCGAAAGCCTATTCATTCAGGCATCTCCCATTACAGTCATTCTATTAAAGGTTCCCCCATCGGCACGCCGGATGACAGGCTTGCCGCTTCGGTAGCTTCATAAAATCTTCCATCTCCGCAAAGCTTTGGAAACGAAGTGCTCCGCATCTGTTTGATGCCAGGAGAATAGCCGCGGAAAACTATTCAGCTGACAACGCCGCACTTAGGCAGCGTACGCTACGTAATTATCGTCTGCGTTTAAATTTAGGTTCCAGGTTGATGACGCGGTCCCGGAGTCCACGAATGGCTTCCCAAACTTCAAAACCCCCGTCGAAACCAGTACAAGCCCGTGCTGGTTCTACAGACGCTTTTCTTTGATACGGGGACGCAAACAGATCGTCCCGGTGCAGTGAAAACTCTCTTTCAACTGCCGTATATTGTATTATAGTCTTTCCCCATACTTTTTGTCAAGGATTTTTAATACAGATTTTTAACTTTGAAATCTCTCTCCGCCTCACGTCTCTGATCCTTCTTTGCGATATCCTGCCGTTTATCATACAGTTTTTTACCGCGTGCCAGACCGATCTCGACTTTTACGAGGCTGCCTTTAAAATACACCTGCAGCGGAACGAGCGTGTAGCCTTTTTCCTTGATCTGCGCCTCAAGTTTGCGGATCTCATAGTCGTGTAGCAGCAGTTTCCGGATGCGCAGCGGGTCTTTATTGAATATGTTGCCCTTCTCGTACGGACTGATGTGCATGCCGTAGATGAATACCTCATCACGCTCAATGCGGATGAAGGATTCCTTGATGCTGCATTTTCCCATGCGGAGGGATTTTACCTCGGTACCGGCAAGGGAGATGCCGGCCTCGTATTTATCCTCGATAAAATAGTCATGATATGCCTTTTTATTGTTGGCAATCATTCGATTTCCTTTTTGTTTTGCCATAGCTTTTTCCTCCAGGGATTTATTCTGTCTCGGTTTCTTTTTCTACATACGTAAAATCGATTGTCCGGTTGGCAGGCTCGGCGTTTCGTACACGGACACGCACCGGCTCACCAAGGCGGAATACTCTTCCGTGCTGCTCTCCGACCAGACGGTAATTTTCTTCATCAAAATTATAATAATCGTCTTTCAGTGTCATGATGTGAACGAGTCCCTCAACGGTATTTTGCAGCTCCACATAGAAGCCCCATCCGGTCACGCCGGAAATGACGCCGTCGTACTCTTCGCCGACATGCTCCAGCATATATTCGGCTTTCTTCAGCTTCACAGCCTCTCTTTCTGCCTCTGCAGCACGCTGCTCCATCGCACTCGACTGCTCCGCCACATGCTGCAAAATGGACGAATATTTGCCGATTCTGCCGCCCTTGTCGAGACGTCCCCGCAGATCATCCTTGATAATGCGGTGGATCTGCAGATCCGGGTAACGGCGGATTGGTGAGGTAAAATGGCAGTAATATGACGCTGCCAGTCCGAAGTGGCCGCTGCATTCCGGGGTATAAATGGCTCTTGCCATCGACCGGAGCAGCAGGCGGCTGATCAGCGGCTCTTCCGGGGTTCCCTCGATGCTGGTGAGAATCTTCTGCACCTCACCCGGCGTAATCTCATGGGAACGCTTTTCGACTTTGATGCCCTGTTCACGGATCAGCGTCAGCGTTGCCTCCATGCGGTCTCCGTCCGGCTTGTCATGCGTCCGGTATAAGAACGGGATTTCGCGTGTGCAGTATTCCTCTGCCACGGTCTCGTTCGCCATCAGCATGAAGTCCTCGATCATCCGTGTTGCCACGTTCGACGGATACGGGCGGATCTCCACCGGCGTCCCTTCTGCATCAAGAATTACTTTGCTCTCCGGGAATTCAAAATCAATTGCTCCGCGTTCTTTCCGACAGCTCCGGATCAGTGCAGACAGTTCCTGCATCTGGCGGAACATCGGAACCAGCTCATGATATTCCTCCAGCAGCTCCGGATGTGCTTCCGGCTCGGTCAGGATTGCATTGACGGCGGTGTAGGTCATGCGGCGGTCCACGCGGATCACCGTCTCAGCGATCTGATGGCCGATCATGCGGCCTTTCTCGTTGATCGTCATAATACAGGAGAGTGCCAGGCGCTCCTGTCCTTCATTCAGGGAACAGATGCCGTTTGACAGACGCTTCGGCAGCATCGGAATGACGCGGTCCGGCAGATAGACACTGGTGCCGCGCTTTAACGCCTCACGGTCGAGGGCGGAATTTTCCTGCACATAGTTGCTGACATCAGCGATATGAACGCCAAGCGTCCACGTATCGCCCGCTTTTGTGACGGATACGGCGTCATCGAGGTCTTTGGCATCCTCGCCGTCGATTGTCACCATCTGCCAGCTTTTTAGATCGAGGCGGCCGTTGTAATCGTTTGGAATTACTTCCTCCGGGCATTTTTCTGCCTGTGTGATCACGCGTGCCGGGAACTCCTCCGGGATCTGGTAAGCGTCCACGACTGCCTGGATATCGACAGTCTGGATACGCGGCTTCTTCTCTGTGTCGCCGTCCTTTCCATTCTTTCTGCGGAATCGGTCATCGCGTCCTCTTCTGCCCTGCTCTCCGGCGCGGCGGTCTCTTTTTTCCCGTTTTTCCGTCGTTGTGGATGCACCGCGGCTCTTCTGGTAACGGCCGTCGGAGATCACATCGATTTTTCCTTCTTTTATCAGGATTTCCATAACCTCCGCAAGCTCCGACCGTTTTGCTTTCGGCACCTGCAGCAGCATGGCAATGTCTTTCAGACGCATCGGCTCATAGTTTTTCGAGCTTACGAGATCCATGAGCAGCGTCTTGCGGTTTTTCAGCAGTTTCGAACTTCTGGAACGCGGATGGCCCGCATGACCGCCATGGTTCCCGCTGTTCTGTCCTGCATGGGACGCCGCGCTGCCCTGCGGATATTTCCTCCGATCTTTTTTCTTCTTATTATCTTTCATCTATTATCTCCTCTTTGTAGAAAAAGACACCCTTACGCCTTCTCGTGGGAATAAGGATGTCTTTACTTTGCTAAAAATTCATGTTTAATACAACCGACAGTACAACAAACAGAACTGCCATGATTTTTGTTGCACGGATCAGAGTTCCTTCTGCAGAACGGCTTTTGTTTCTTCCCCAGTAAGTGTCTGAGATACCTGCGATAGCACCGAGACCCTGCTGTTTTCCTTCCTGCATCAATACAACAACGGTTAAAGCAATACAATCAATGACATAAATGACTGTCAAAATCGTTCTTAAAATTTCCACAATTACACCTCCTACGGCCAACTTATATTATTTTACCATAGCGGAAGAACGATTTCAACTGTTATTTGCCTATTTTACGCCGTTTTTCACCATTCTCTTACGCCGGTTCCCTTTTGCGGGAACGGATTCCGGTATTTCGCTTCCTCACCGAGGCGTTCCTCGATGCGGAGAAGCTCATTGTATTTCGCATTCCGCTCCGACCGGCACGGTGCTCCGGTTTTGATCTGGCCGGCGCCTGTCGCGACGGCAAGGTCTGCCAGAAAATCATCCTCTGTCTCTCCGGACCGGTGGGAAATGACGGCGCGGTACCCTGCTCTCTGCGCCATCTCCACCGCATCCAGCGCCTCAGAGAGCGTTCCGATCTGGTTTACCTTGATCAGAACCGCATTTGCCGTGCCAAGTGCAATGCCGCAGGAAAGCCTTCTTACATTCGTCACAAACAGATCATCCCCGACCAGCTGTACTCTGTTCCCGAGCGCTTCCGTCATCTGTTTCCAGCCTTCGAAATCGTCCTCGCACAGCCCGTCTTCGATGGATACGATCGGGTATTTTTCGATCAGTTCCTCATAGTAGGCAACCATTTCTGCGGTATCCCGAAATACTGTCTTTCCGCACTGACGGGATTCCCCGGGAAAGTAGTAGACGTTCCTGCTCTCCTCGTAGAGCTCGCTTGCCGCCGCATCGATCGCGATCATCACGTCGTTTCCGGGCGCATAGCCGGCTTTCTGGACCGCATTGACAATGAGCTGCAGTGCTTCATCGGAATCCTTTAAATCCGGCGCAAAGCCGCCCTCATCGCCGACAGAAGTCGAGTATCCCTTCTCCTTCAGGAGCTGCTTCAGCGTATGGTAAATCTCCGCGCACATGGAAAGACCCTCCCGGAATGAGGGAGCGCCGCACGGCATAATCATAAATTCCTGCAGATCGACGGTGTTGTCGGCATGACGGCCGCCGTTTAAAATATTCATCATCGGCACGGGCATACGGCTTGTGTGGCAGCCGCCCAGGTACTGGTACAGCGGCAGATGAAGCGCATTTGCCGCCGCGCGCGCCACAGCAAGTGAGACACCGAGAATGGCGTTTGCCCCGAGGTTTTCTTTCGTTTCGGTTCCGTCTGCCTGGCACAGGATATGGTCAATCCGCTCCTGCTCGAGCGCATTCTCGCCGACAACGGCATCGGCCAGCACGGTATTGACCGCTTCTACAGCCTTTCTCACGCCCTGCCCCAGATAGCGCACTTCCTGATCTCTTTTTTCCAGTGCCTCAAATTTTCCTGTCGATGCCCCGGACGGCACCTGGGCACGCCCCATATGGCCTTCCAGCCCGAGAATCCCCTCCCCGACGGCCACTTCCACCTCTACGGTCGGATTTCCGCGCGAATCCAGAATTTCTCTTCCTGTCACGCTTCGAATTGGTAAATATCGAAACATAGTTTTCCCTCCTGTTTTGCTGCAAAGTGAACAGTAACCAAGTTTCTTCTCTGCGTTCACAGTATGACCGTGCTATGGGAAAAATATGTTGCTCTCTCTGTCGAAACCTCTTTTTTCCAGTCCTTATTCTTTTCAAACATAAAAAAACGCAATATGAAAGCCATCCGATTTTTCCATTTTCGGATGGCTTTCATAAGTTAGAACTGTGCATTGGACTGAATCCTTTCTTTTTTTGTTCTTTTGTTTCGCTTTGGGGTACTTCGTTACGTTTTCTTGGGTCCATACCTTCGCTTTCTTAGTTTATGGGGTAATTCGTTATGTTCTCGGTGGTCCGTCCTCTCTTTCTGTTTTTTTCTTCCGTTTTCTTTTGTTGACTTTACTATATCAGTTTTCTCACCGTTTGTCAACACTTTATTTTGATTTTTTATCTGTTTTTCATTTTTATTCCGTCTCTTATTGCGTAATTATTTTTATTTTCAGATTATTATAATAAAATATCCCTGCCGAACCCGTTTCAAAACGAATCCGGCAGGGACATTTTCACGATTTCTCTTTATTTCTTAATCAGCAGGGATTTTCCTGTCATTTCTTTTGGCTGCTCCATTCCCATCAGCTCGATCAGGGTCGGTGCGATGTCTGCCAGGCATCCGCCCTCTCTTAACGTGTAGGATGGGTCTGCATTAACCAGAATGAACGGAACCGGATTGGTAGTATGAGCGGTGTATGGCTCGCCGGTCTCATAGTCTACAAGCTGCTCTGCATTTCCGTGGTCCGCACAGATGAACATCTGTCCGTCAACCTCTTTTAATGCATCAACTGCCTTGCCTACGCACTCATCAACAGCCTCAACTGCCTGGATTGCTGCGCTCTCAACACCGGTATGGCCAACCATATCCGGATTTGCAAAGTTGATGATGATAACATCATATTTCTGGGAACGAATAGCATCCGTCAGCTTGTCGCATACTTCGTAAGCACTCATCTCCGGCTTCAGGTCATAAGTAGCAACCTTCGGGGATTTTACAAGGATTCTATCCTCACCTTTATTTGGCTCCTCAACGCCGCCATTGAAGAAGAAGGTTACATGTGCATATTTCTCGGTCTCAGCAATACGTGCCTGAGTCATGTTATGTGCTGCCAGATACTCACCGAAGGTGTTGGTGATCTCTTCTTTTTTGAATGCAACGGATTTGTTCGGGATAGTCTCATCGTATTCCGTGAAGCATACGTAGGTCAGATCCAGACGTTTTTCTCTCTCAAATCCGGTGAACTCATCTGCACAGAATGCTCTTGTCAGCTCTCTTGCACGGTCCGGGCGGAAGTTGAAGAAAATCACAGAATCTTTATCCTGAATCGTTGCAACCGGTTTTCCGTCTTTTTTCAGAACGGTCGGCAGAACGAACTCATCAGTTTTTTCAGCATCATAGGAAGCCTGAACAGCCTCTGCCGCATCAGTTCCTTCTACGCCTTCCCCTTTTGTCAGCGCTTTGTAAGCCAGCTCGACACGATCCCAGCGGTTATCACGGTCCATTGCATAGTAACGGCCGGAGATTACGCCGATTTCGCCGACACCGATCTCATCCATTTTTGCCTGCAGCTGCTCTACATAAGATTTTCCGGATGCCGGAGGAGTGTCACGGCCATCCAGGAAGCAGTGTACATAAACTTTCTCGAGACCCTTACGTTTTGCCAGCTCCAGAAGTCCGAATACGTGGGTGATGTGGCTGTGAACACCGCCGTCAGAGAGAAGTCCGAACAGGTGCAGTGCGGAATTATTTGCTTTTGCATTTTCAACAGCCTTTACCAGCTCTTCATTCTCGAAGAAATCGCCGTCCTGGATTGCTTTCGTGATTCTGGTCAGCTCCTGATATACAACGCGGCCTGCGCCCATGTTCAGATGGCCTACCTCAGAGTTACCCATCTGTCCGTCTGGAAGACCTACAGCAAGTCCGCTGGCCTGTCCTTTTACGTACGGGCACTGGCTCATCAGCTGGTCCATAATCGGAGTTTTCGCTTCGCAGACAGCGTTATGCTCGCATTTGTCATTCAGTCCATATCCGTCAAGAATCATTAATACGGTTGGTTTTTTACTCATTGTGAATTCCCTTCTTTACTTAAATTTTGGGTAACAATCCAGAGCCCCGTCTCGATTCCGCTTACGCTGCATCTCGATGTTGCTTTTCGCCATATGAAACTCCAGAAAAAGCGCTCCTTCATGCAAGCAGGATTCGCGATTTTTCTTCCATTTCGCATGGCTCTGAATTGTTACATTTTGTTAGTATACCCGGATTGTCGAAGAAATCTCCTGGATCATCGACATTCCGCCTAAAATCTGCATGGCATCCTCAAAATGGCGCTCTTTGACCTCGTCCGTAATGACGACGATCTCGGCGTATTTTCCATTGACACGTTTCTGAAGCATCTGTGCAATCGAAACCTTGTTGTTTCCAAAGACAGAAGCTACCGATGCCAGCGTTCCATACCGATTTTCAATCTGCATGCGTACAAAATATTTCGACTTAATTTCGCCGACACGCTTGATCGGGCATTCCCGGTAGCATGTGCAGCCGATTCTGCCGCAGCAGTTCCATAAAATATTGCGCACAACATCGAAAATATCGCCCACAACGGCACTCGCAGTCGGAAGCTCTCCGGCACCTCGTCCGTAAAACATCGTATCCTGTACGGCATCGCCTGTCAGGAATACGGCATTGTAGGAATCATTGACAGTCGCAAGCGGATGATTGCTGTCGATCAGCATCGGATGAACGCGGGCTTCGATTCCTTCCGGGGTATCTTTTGCCACGCCGAGCAGCTTGATCGTGCATCCCATCTCTTTTGCGTACTCGATATCGGTCGCCGTGATTTTGGTAATGCCTTCGGTGTAAACATCTTCAAATGTCACTCTGGAGTTGAACGCTGCCGAAGCCAGGATTGCTACCTTGCGGCCGGCATCAAGACCTTCCACATCTGCGGTCGGGTCTGCTTCTGCATAGCCCATGTCCTGCGCCAGACGGAGCGCATCACCAAACTCCATGCCTTCCTGCGACATTTTTGTGAGAATGAAATTTGTGGTACCGTTGAAAATACCCATCAGCTCTGTGATATGATTGGCGGCAAGGCACTGTTTCACCGGACGGATGATCGGAATTCCTCCCGCCACGGATGCCTCATAGAGAAAATCTTTTCCGTTTCTCTTTGCTGTTGCAAGGATTTTTTTGCCCTCGGATGCCACCAGATCTTTATTTGCCGTTACAACATTCTTTCCAGCATCCAGGCAGGCAAGAATGTAATTCATGGCCGGCTGTTTTCCACCCATAACCTCAACAACAATCTCGATTTCCGGGTCATTGGCAATCTCCTCGAAGCTGGTGGTAATGATGGAGGGATCGTCAACCTTTGCAGCTGCTTTTTCCACATTGCGCACAAGAATTTTTTTCAGCTCTACACGTGCTCCCAGCTTCGGAAGCATTTCCTCCTGCTGGCTTTTCAGCACTTTATACACACCGGTACCGACAGTACCAAGACCCAGCATTCCGATTTTAATTACTCTTTCCTCTGCCATACTCATCTCTCTTATTTCAGGGATACGATGCATTCAATTTCCACTTTTGCTGCTTTCGGAAGAGCGGCAACTGCTACACAGGAACGAGCCGGTTTGGACTCACCAAAGAAAGCACCGTATACTTCATTTACCTTGGCAAAATCGTTCATATCGGTCAGGAAAATGGTTGTTTTCATCACTTTCGTGCGGTCAGTTCCTGCTGCTGTCATGATTGCGTCCAGATTCTTTAAAGAGAGGGTTGCCTGCTCTTCTACGGTTTCCGGGATCACGCTGCCATGCTCTACATCAAAGCCAAGCTGTCCGGAAATAAATAAAAGGCCGTTGTCTGCGACCGCCTGTACATAAGGTCCGATTGCTGCCGGTGCTTTTTCTGTATTAATGATTTCTCTTGCCATAATCATATTCTCCTTTATGCTTTCTTTCGCGTCGTCTGATTTGCCGCGTTTTTTCCCTCTATCATGCGGTTTTTCCGACACTTTTGTCGTTCCCATCATATCACATGTGGGAGATGTCCGCAAGTGCGAAAAAGCCGCTCCCGGACACAAGAAAAGTTCAGAATCGTTCATTTCACATATCCAAATTCTATTAATTCATATATGAACGCACTCCGTCTAGGATATCTTTTGTGATATGTCGACATAACAGCAATCACTTGTTTCTTTGATAACTGTTCTGTAAGTTCGTCTGATTTTCTTAAAAAAGCCGGTAAATTCATTTGCCTTTTCCAATCAAATCATCAATCCTATTTCATTTTATCCGTCAATATCCATTTTCCTTTTCGATTAGACCCCTCACGGATAACTTTACCTTCATGCTGCATTTTTGTAAGCATACGCTTAATCGTTGCCGTAGAAACTGCAAGCGCTTTTGCTAATTCTTTCTGAGTCAGTTTCGGATTTTTATAAATCATTTCTGACAATTGAATTTCAAGGTCATCTTTGGGATCATGATTGGGGTCATTGGGATCTCGATCGAGGTCAACAGGCTCATGATTGAGATTATCGGGCTCACGATTGAGATCATTTGACCCATGATTGAGGTCATGATCTCGATTTTTGACCTCAATGACCTCATTCTGGCCGCGATAAAGATTGATGCGGAAAGCTACTTCCATATCAATAAATTCCGGTTCACGCAATCCGTATTCCTGCATAGCCTGCATAAGTTTCGGAATACCACTTCCCCATGCTTCCACAAGGTTCATATAGGCAAAAGCATTGGCAAGCGAACGATTTCGGATTTTTGAAAATCCTTCCTTCATCAACTCAATCGTTACGCCAGGAAGCAGTCCACCAGGAGATGTGATCTCCAAGCGATCATCATAAATTGCCACCTGAATATTAGAATTCTGAATGTAACTGCAATTCATAACTGCATTAACGATCAACTCACGGATACTATCCGGCGGCAGTTCATAAATATCCTGTCGATATACTCCTTCCAGCCGACATCCCATACGAATATTTCTAAGGACAAACTGCACCGCTTCCTCTACTTGCTTCCAAAGCGGTCCTTCATAATTACGTCGATCCAAAAAGACAGCTCGCGTCGTTCCCTTAAACACAGCGCACTGTATCATGGAACGGAGTCCACCTTGTCCCGTTAAATAAATATACGCATTTGTCGGATAGATTTTTTCATTCTCATCTTTTTTCAAAATTCCCCAACTGAGCAAAACATTTTTCGTTACATCTTTAACTGCTGATCGCTGAAGATTGGATTTGCAGTTGGCAATAGCAACTTCCTTCATTTGTTCACAGAGACTTTTAATATCTTCATCGGTCACTTCTATATCTCTGCGGATTATTGAATCAAAAGAGCGGGCATCGCATTCATAATATAATTCTCTTGACATATCACGGTCAGCAGGGCGTGTTGTTCCAGAAACTCGAATATATACGCCATTCTCCAGCCCCTCTGCCTTAATATAATATGGTTTCCGACGTCCCGTCCTGATTTCTGCAACAATTACAGGTTTATCATTTATATTTTGCAAATAAACATCCGGGATAATTGTAGGTTCACAACTGTCAGAAATAGCATTCGTAATCGCATCAATCTCCCGAAAAACTTTATCCTCCGGAATGCCAACAACTTCTCTTGTTTTATCGTCAATACCAAATATAATCCTCCCACCTTTTCCGTTAGCGAAAGCAACAACCGTTTTCATATATTTCATGCTCTTGTCTGGACGTTGTACTTTGAATTCAACGTTCTTGGATTCTCCAGCAAGGATTTCTTCTATTGTCATCCGATCACCTCCATGATTAAGTTTTGTCCATGATGACTCTATTATTTTGCTTTTTGCTTCCAATGTGGTTCCATTCATTTATGACTATTTTCCGTATGGTGCTTCAGATTCTGCCGCCATCAACACTGTTTCCTGATCGCTCAGATCGTATGTCACGGCTTTATGCTCTGGCTCATTAAAGGAATACGAACCACCGATACCGAAATATTTTTCAAAAAACGTTTTCAGTTTTTCAATGACTCTCTGTTTTTTCTTGGCTCTTCCGCCACCACCAAAACGAGAAATTGGCGGCATGATTTTATCTATATCCGTTCCCGCTGTTTTGATCTCTCCGTCCCGAAACGCATTCTCTATGAACTTTCGTGTGTCTTTCGGCTTCAATTTTTCTTCCGCAATAATTACATTAAGATCATAATCACGCTGTTCCACAACAAATTCATGCCACTCATCCATAACATCGTCCACATCATTGATTCCTGCAATAAAGGTTTCAATAAGCTGTTTCTTGCTGCGCAGCTCCGGGCTGGCATCAATCGCTTTATTGATGGTTATCAGCACTTCCTTATCTTCACAGTGGGTATCATGATACTTCTTTACAAGCATCAGAATATAATCAATGTTGATTTCTACCTGCCGGATCAATTCAATTTCAAACACCACATCATCTGTAATATCCGTACTTTCCCGGCGTTTCCGTTTCCACTCGTCACGCAAATCCTGATAACGTCCAAGGTAGTCTTGCAAATTGCGCTCAGAAATCAGCTCATTCCCCTTAAATTCGTCAAAGGAAAGCAGAAGGTTTCTCATACGAAGAATAGCACCAAACAAAGCAATAAAATCCTTCTGGTTCTGCTCTCCGACAATCTGCGGTTCTGACAGCGGAAACTTATGATTCAATTCCTCCATCAGATCCACATACCCTGGCATTGGCTTACCATCTACGGATTCATATCCGTAATAGTAATCCTTAAAGCTCTGCAGCAAAACAAGGCCCCCGGCATTCTTATCCCCAAACAAGGAAATGGCACTATCTACTCGCTTCTGCAGATTTCTGAAACATACAATATTTCCAAAGGTCTTGATAGAATTCAGAATACGGTTTGTACGGAAAAACGCCTGTATCAGTCCGTGCATTTTCAGATTTTTATCTACCCACAGCGTATTCATAGTCGTCGCATCAAAACCGGTAAGAAACATATTGACTACGATCAGAATGTCCAATTCCTTATTCTTCATGCGAAGCGACACATCTTTATAATAATTCTGGAATTTATCACTTGAGGTATCGTAGTTCGTATGGAACATTTTGTTATAATCCTTGATTACTTCTTCCAGAAACTCTCTGGACGGCTGGTCGACAGATATAAAACAAGCATATCACGAAAACGTGAATTTTTCAATCCGCGCAAAAAATCACTCCGCTTCAAAACACAGAAACGAAGTGATTTCTTTTTGCACAAACTGGCACTCTCTATAGCTAAATCAAGGGTTATATGTTGCATAAAAAACAGCAAAACGCCACCAAACATCTCACCTTCAGCATTTCTGCCGAATTCACCGTGTTTGGTGACGTTTTAGCCCGTTTTATTGATTGATTTCGTACAAAATCAATTATTTATTGTAGTTTACGATAGCTCCGAAATCTGGTTTCAGGGATGCTCCGCCTACCAGGCCGCCGTCGATGTTCTCCTGTGCGAACAGTTCCGGTGCGGTTTTTGCGTTTACAGAGCCGCCGTACTGGATACGGATAGCTGCTGCTGTTGCATCATCATAGATTTCAGCGATGCACTCGCGGATGCCTTTGCAAACTTCCTCAGCCTGCTCTGTTGTAGCAGTTTTGCCGGTTCCGATTGCCCAGATTGGCTCGTAAGCGATAACGGCTGTTTTTGCCTGATCTGCTGTTACATTCAGGAATCCAACCTTTACCTGCTGACGGATGAAATCCATCGTTACACCCTGCTCTCTCTGCTCCAGAGTTTCTCCGCAGCACATGATCGGGGTGATGCCGTGCTCGAAAGCTTTCAGCATTTTTTTGTTTACGGTCTCGCTGGTCTCTGCGAAGTATTCTCTTCTCTCAGAGTGGCCAAGTACAACGTATTTCACGCCAGCGTCTGTCAGCATAGCCGGGGAGATTTCGCCTGTGAAAGCACCTTTCTCCTCAAAATACATATTTTCAGCACCAATCTGGATGTTGGAGCCTTTTGCAGCCTCTACAACCGGGATGATATCGATGGCCGGTACGCAGAAAACAACGTCAACGTCGTCATTTGCTACCAGTGGTTTTAATGTATTGACTAATTCTACTGCCTCGCTCGGAGTCATGTTCATTTTCCAGTTTCCGGCGATAATTTTCTTTCTTGCCATGATCGTTTGATCTCCTTAGTTTTGAATATAAATTCTTATTTGTCGTTTGCTGCTGCAACGCCCGGCAGTTCTTTTCCTTCCAGGAACTCCAGGGAAGCGCCGCCGCCAGTGGAGATATGAGTCATCTTATCGCCATATCCAAGCTGGTTTACAGCTGCTGCGGAATCTCCGCCGCCGATGATCGTAACTGCATCTGTTTCAGCCAGTGCTGCTGCAACTGCTTTGGTTCCTGCTGCAAAATTCGGCATCTCGAAGCATCCCATCGGTCCGTTCCATACAACGGTTTTAGCAGTTTTAACAGCATCAGCGAACAGTTTTGCAGTTTCCGGTCCGATATCCAGACCTTCCCAGCCATCCGGAATCTGTCCGGCCGGAACAACCTGTGTATTTGCGTCGTTTGAGAATGCATCTGCAACAACGTTGTCTACCGGAAGAAGCAGTTTCACGCCTTTTGCTGCTGCTTTTTCTTTCATTTTGTTTGCATAATCCAGATAATCCATCTCAAGCAGAGAATCACCAACGGTGCCGCCTGCTGCTTTTGCGAAGGTATAAGCCATACCACCGCCGATGATCAGGACATCAACTTTATCGATCAGGTTGTCGATAACAGAAATCTTGCTGGATACTTTGGATCCACCAAGGATGGCAACAAACGGACGCTCCGGATTGTTGACAGCATTTCCAAGGAATGCGATCTCTTTCTCCATCAGGTAACCAACAACAGCAGTGTCAACATATTTGGTAACACCAACATTGGAGCAATGAGCACGGTGTGCGGTTCCGAATGCATCGTTTACGAATACGTCACACAGGGAAGCCAGTTCTTTGCTGAACTCCTCACCGTTTTTGGTCTCTTCTGCACGGTAACGGGTGTTCTCCAGAAGGATTACATCTCCGTCTTTCATAGCCTCAACAGCTGCTTTTGCGTTCGGTCCTACAACCTCAGGATCTGCTGCAAATTTAACTTCCTGTCCGAGAAGCTCAGAAAGGCGAACTGCAACCGGTGCAAGAGAAAGCTCTGGTTTTGGTTCTCCTTTCGGTTTTCCAAGATGAGAGCAGAGAATTACTTTTCCGCCGTCAGCGATCAGTTTTTTGATCGTCGGAAGAGCAGCTACCAGACGGTTCTCATCTGTGATTTTTCCATCGATCAGCGGAACGTTGAAGTCGCATCTTACAAGGACTCTTTTTCCTTTTACGTTGATATCATCTACGGTTTTTTTGTTTAACATGGGCGTTTCCCTCCATATATCCAACTGCATCTGCCGCGCCGTTTCTTTGTTTTTGCGGCATCGCGGTCCTTATTTAAAAATGCAGTTTATAATTTTTGCACACGGAAAAGGGCTGTTTTTGTGCCGTATTTTTCCGCCGCATTCGCAAAAAGGGCCCGGTCCTTAACAGACCGGACCCTTTGGGCTCTGAAATTTTGCCGTTCAGTTTGTTAAATTATGCTAACTCGCTGAAGTATTTGATGGTACGAACCATCTGGCTTGTGTAGGAGTTCTCGTTATCATACCAAGAAACAACCTGTACCTCTGTTGTTCCGTTGTCCAGCGGAAGAACCATGGTCTGAGTTGCATCGAACAGAGAACCATATCTCATACCAACGATGTCGCTGGATACGATTTCATCTGTGTTGTATCCGAAGGACTCGGTTGCAGATGCTTTCATTTTTGCGTTGATCTCGTCAACAGTTACAGTTCCTTCTACAACTGCTGTAAGGATTGTGGTAGAACCGGTTGGGGTTGGAACACGCTGTGCAGAACCGATCAGTTTGCCGTTCAGTTCCGGAATAACAAGGCCGATTGCTTTTGCAGCACCGGTGCTGTTTGGAACGATGTTAACTGCAGCTGCACGGGATCTTCTCAGATCGCCTTTTCTCTGCGGTCCGTCCAGAGTCATCTGATCTCCAGTGTAAGCATGGATAGTAACCATGATACCGGATTTGATCGGAGCCAGTTCGTTCAGAGCTTTTGCCATAGGTGCAAGGCAGTTTGTGGTGCAGGATGCAGCGGAGATGATGTTGTCGTCTGCTGTCAGGGTCTCATGGTTTACATTGTAAACGATGGTCGGAAGGTCGTTACCAGCCGGAGCGGAGATAACTACTTTACGAGCGCCTGCATTGATGTGTGCCTGAGCTTTTGCTTTGGAGGTGTAGAATCCGGAGCACTCCAGAACTACGTCTACGCCAAGCTCTCCCCATGGGCAGTTGTTAGCATCCGGGAAAGCATAGATTTTGATGTTTTTGCCATCTACTGTGATGGAATCTTCATCGGATGTTACGGTATCAGCCAGAGCATATTTTCCCTGAGAAGAGTCATATTTTAACAGATGAGCTAACATCTTCGGGGATGTTAAATCGTTGATTGCTACTACTTCATAACCTTCTGCTCCAAACATCTGTCTGAATGCAAGACGTCCGATACGGCCAAAACCATTGATTGCTACTTTTACTGCCATGATTTTCAATTCCTCCTAAAAAGTGAATTTTAATTTTGAGTCTCTGTACTTTGTTAAAGAAACATCAACCTTATCTGTATAATACCTAATTTCGTCGGAAAATTCAAGTTCTATTTTCAAGAAAATACGAAATTATTTCTAAAATTTGTGAAGAAGCCGGATGCCAATCCGTATTTCTGCAAAATTTCGAAAGATCCGTCTATTGCAGAAAGAGCCGGAATCCAGCCTTTCTGGGGCTTTTTCCGGCTTTTCCTGCGTATTTTCTATTGGATCGGCAGATATTCCGGCTTTTTCTCTTTAAACCGCACGTAGTACCGGAATCCGGCTTCCTGCGCGATAGCTGCCGCGTCCGCGAAATGAAACGCTATATGTTCCGGTTTGTGGGCATCGGCACCGAAGGTGATCTTTTCGCCGCCCAGTTCCCGGTATCTTCTGATGACATCCGGCGTCGGATTCGGCACGCCAAGGCCTGCCTTGTAGCCGCCGGTGTTGATTTCCAGCGCGATATCGTACTGAATCAGCTCTTTTAAAATGGTATCGATCTCGTCCGCAAATGCGCGGTAGCTGTAATCTTTTCCCTTTTCTCTGCAGTAGCGTACCACATAATCCAGATGACCAAGCGTCTGGAAATTGTGGAAGAACCGGATATTTTCTGCTGTAGCCCGAAAATACGCCCGGTACAGCTCTTCTGCTGTCCAGTCCGGGAAAGCATCCTCATAATAGGGGTCTTTTCCGTCAATGACATGCATGGAGCCGATCACATAGTCGAACGGCCACGCATTTACATACTCTTCCATCCGTTCTTTTAAGTGGAGCTGCAGTCCCAGTTCCACGCCGAATCGGATATCGATTCTGTCGTGGTATTTTTCCTGCAGTTCCCGGATTTTTGCCGCATATGCCGGTGTATCGAGCTGGAACTCGCCGGTACTGTAATCCATATCGTAGTGATCCGTCAGGCAGATTGCCGGAAGTCCCAGCTCGACTGCCCGTTTTACCATCTCTTCTGTTGGTGCTTCGCTGTCACTTGAAAAGAAACTGTGCATATGACAGTCCGCTATTTTCATCTTTCGGCCTCCGTAATCGTTCCGCCTCCGCCGACACAGCCGTCCACGTAGAAGACAACAGCCTGTCCCGGTGTCGGAGCACGCACGCCGTCCGGGAAGGTACAGGTAATCTCATCTTCCCCGGTCCGTTTGATCACGCACGGGGAGCCTTTGTGCCCGTACCGGATTTTTGCGGTGCAGGAGAGCTCTTCTCCAAGTTCCAGCGGCGGAATTGCCATATAGTTTACTTTGTTTGCTTTTACTACTTTTGCGAAAACCTCTTCATTTTCGCCGACCACAACCTCGTTCGTCTCCGGACGGATTTCCAGTACGAACACGCGGTGTCCCATCGGAAGGCCGAGTCCGCGGCGCTGTCCTACGGTGTAATGGGTAATCCCCTCATGGGTACCGAGGATTTCACCCTTTGTATTCACGAAATTGCCTTTCGGTGCCACGATTCCTGTCTCGTTCCGGATAAAGGAAGCGTAATCCTGATCCGGCACGAAGCAGATTTCCTGGGAATCCTTCTTTTTTGCTACCGGAAGACCGATTTTTGCTGCAATCTCACGAATCTGATCTTTTGTGTAGTCTCCGACCGGCATCAGCGTATGCGAAAGCTGCTCCTGGGTCAGATTATACAGTGCATACGTCTGGTCTTTTGCCGCTGTTACCGAATTTGCAATCGCATACCGTCCATTGGCAAGCTGTTCGATTCTTGCATAATGTCCAGTCGCAATGTAGTCCGCTCCAATGGAAAGACTGCGCTGAAGCAACGCTTCCCATTTCACATAACGGTTGCAGGCGATACACGGGTTCGGTGTTCTGCCGCAGAGATATTCGTTCGTGAAATAGTCCATGACGTTCTCACGGAACTCTTTTTTGAAGTTCATGACATAATACGGAATGTCCAGCACCTGTGCCACGCGCCTTGCATCATCAACAGCAGAAAGGCCGCAACAGCCCCCGTTTTCCTCCTGGACTGTCTCGGCCTCATCCTGCCAGATCTGCATGGTCACCCCGATGACATCGTATCCTGCTTTTTTCAGGAGATACGCTGCCACCGAGGAATCTACGCCGCCGGACATTCCAACGACTACTTTCTTTTTTCCCATACTTAGTATTCTTCCTCTTCCTCGCCCTCGCTGATATCAGACTTCGGTTTTGCAAGACCTTCGATCTTGATGTGGTGTTTCTCTGCGTAATCCCAGAGTGCAGCGTGAATTGCTTCTTCTGCAAGCAGAGAACAGTGAACTTTGACCGGCGGAAGTCCGTCGAGTGCTTCCATAACAGCTTTGTTGGTTACTTCCAGAGCTTCCTGGATGGTTTTTCCTTTTACCAGCTCGGTTGCCATACTACTGGTTGCAACTGCGGCGCCGCAGCCGAAGGTTTTGAATTTGCAGTCCTGAATGATGCCGTTATCGTCGATGTCAAGATACATTCTCATGATATCGCCGCATTTTGCATTTCCAACG
The DNA here is from genome assembly GCF_003480845.1 of Blautia sp. TM10-2. Taxonomy (NCBI): domain Bacteria; kingdom Bacillati; phylum Bacillota; class Clostridia; order Lachnospirales; family Lachnospiraceae; genus Blautia; species Blautia sp. TM10-2. The sequence continues at coordinate 183,680 of NZ_QUJZ01000001.1, forward strand.
GTACCTACACCGCTTGCGTTCTCAATTTCTCCTACATTTCTCGGATGCTGGAAATGATCCATTACTTTTTCACTGTACATTGTTATTCTTCCTCCTGAACTATTTCAAAGCAGTCCTCCTCCGGCACAGCTTTTACCTGAATTTTTCTGTACCGGCTTTCTGGATGGACTGTCTTATTTTTTTAAACTTATTTACCCTGCTGTTTTTTGATGTAATCCTCATACAGCGGGGACATGCTGCGCAGACGGTCTACGATCGCTTTAATCTGCTCTACAACAAAATCAACGTCCTCTTTTGTGATCTCCTCACTTAAAGTCAGACGTAAGGAACCGTGTGCTTTCTCGTGCGGCAGTCCGATGGCCAGCAGTACATGGGACGGATCCAGGGATCCGGAAGTACATGCAGAACCGCTGGATGCGCAGATACCTTTCATATCCAGCATGATCAGAAGGGACTCTCCCTCGATGAATTCAAAGCTGATGTTGCAGTTGTTCGGCAGACGTTTTACCGGATCGCCGTTCAGACGGCAGTTCGGAATCTCGGTTAAAATACGGTTGATCAGATAATCACGTACTTCGATTTCTTTTGCGGTACGCTCCGCCATAGTTCTTGCCGCACGCTCTGCCGCAACTCCATATCCTACGATGCCCGGTACATTTTCTGTTCCGGCACGGCGTTTTCTTTCCTGCGCACCGCCGTGTACGAAGGAGCGGATTTTCACACCCTTTCGGATGTAAAGGAAGCCGATTCCTTTCGGTCCGTTAATCTTATGACCGCTGGAACTGAGCATATCAATATTACACTCATCCACATTGATCGGGATCTGACCAAATGCCTGTACGGCATCTGTGTGGAATAAAATATTGTGTTCTTTTGCAATTCTTCCGATTTCCTTGATCGGCTGAATCGTTCCGATTTCGTTGTTTGCCGCCATAACGGAAATCAGAATGGTCTCAGGTGTGATGGCTGCTTCGAGTTCATCCAGATTGACAACGCCGTTCTCATCGACGCCGATATAGGTGATTTTCGCACCGCGCTCTTTTTCCAGATACTCACAGGTATGAAGAATCGCATGATGCTCGATTTTTGTGGTGATGATGTGGTTTCCTTTATTTTTATATGCTTCAAAGGTAGCTTTTAACGCCCAGTTATCGGACTCGCTGCCGCCGGCTGTGAAATAAATTTCCTCCGGTTTTGCGCCGAGCACGTTTGCGATCTGCTCTCTTCCTTTGGTGATGGCTTCTTTGCTTTTTCCTGCAATTGCATAAATACTGGATGGATTTCCGTAGTATTCGCTGAAATAAGGAAGCATAGCCTCGACAACTTCCGGGGCTGTTTTTGTTGTTGCCGCATTGTCCAGATAAATCATTGTTGTTCACTCCTTGTCATTTCTATCGCTGTTTCTGTTTTTCTCTAATTGCCGGCTCTGCTGAACCAGCTCTCCGAGGCTGATGGAATCCACAGCGTTCGTAATTCCCTCATTGATCCTCTGCCACACAAAACGCGTGACGCAGAAATCGGCCGCATCGCAGCCGCCCAGGCCTTCATTGACCGAGCACGTGACTGCCTCGAGTCCGCCCTCCAGCACACGGAGAACATCTCCTACCGAAATGGAATCTGCCGGTTTTGCAAGTACATATCCACCGCCTGCTCCCCGCACACTCTCAATGAATCCGGCTTTTCGAAGCGGACGCACCAGCTGCTCCAGATAGCTCTCTGAGATATTCTGGCGTTCTGAAATGCTGGCAATGGACACTGCACCCTCTTCTTCGTGACTCGCCAGATCGATCATGGCACGCAGGCCATATCTTCCCTTGGTCGATAATTTCATTCCTGGTTCTCCTTTTTCCTGTGCTGTCGTTTTCCAATTCCGACAGTTTTAATCGGATTTATTTCTCACTCAGAATAGCACCTATCACGGGGTTCTGTCAAGGAGTTTTTTCGCATATTTTAGACTATCTGCGCAATGCCGTGAAAGGAGTCTATCCCATGCTGAAAATCACAAGAAAGAACACGCTTCTTCTTGGCACACTGATCCTGACCGCGTCCGGGATCATCTGCAGAATTCTTGGATTTCTCTATAGAATATTCCTGTCGCGCCGGATCGGTGCGGAAGCCTTTGGTATCTACCAGCTCGCCACACCACTCTACGCACTGATGCTCTCCCTTGGCGCAGGCGGCATGCAGACGGTGCTCTCGCGCTTTGTCGCATCGTACCTTGCCAAAAAGGATTCCAGACGGGCAAAGATCTGTCTGGCGGCCGGATGCGGCATTGTAGTGATACTTTCCTTCTCCGCCTCCATCTTTCTCTTTTTCAGCGCGGATTTTATCGGAACACGGCTTCTTTTTGAGCCGCGGACGATTCTGCTCCTCCGGATTTTATCACTCGGCATTCTCCCCTCCGGGATCCACAACTGTCTCTCGGCATGGTATCTTGGCCAGAATCAGACGGCACTGCCTTCTTTTTGCCAGCTTTTGGAACAGTTCGTGCGCATGGGCGCTTCCTACCTTGCCTGGCTTTTCTGTCTTTCCACAAGCCTCCCCTCTGCCGCTGTCGCTGCATTCGGTACTGCCGCCGGCGAACTCTTTTCGTGTCTCTTTCTGATGGCCTGCCTGTCCGTCTCGCACAGCAGGTCCCCTCAGAAACACCGCCCGATTTCTGTTTTTTTCAAAGAAAAGACCCTCTGGTACGATACCTTCCGAGAGCTTGCCGTTTTGAATCTTCCGCTTACGCTGAACCGTATTCTTCTGAATGTCCTCCACAGCATTGAAAGTGCTCTGCTCCCCGGCTGTCTGGTCACCTTCGGTCTTTCCCGGAAAGCAGCGCTCTCGCAGTATGGCATTCTCACCGGTATGGCACTTCCTATGATCTTTTTTCCATCTGCCATCACCCACGCGGTGTCCGTCATGCTTCTGCCCGGCGTAGCAAAACAGCAGGCCGACGGTACGCCGGAGCAAATATCAGACACGATCCGTTATACAATTTCTTTCTGTGTGCTGCTTGGCACTTCCGCTGTTTTTGCCTTTTTCTTTTTCGGTCCGTGGCTTGGACGTTTCCTTTTTCAAAACGAAGAAGTCGGCGTTTTTCTGCGTATCCTTTCATTTTTAAGTCCTTTTCTCTATCTAGAAACGACACTTGGAAGCATTTTAAACGGCCTTGGAAAAACTTCTCTCGTTTTTTTCCAGAACCTTGCCGGAGATGTAATTCGTATTCTTGCAATTCTTTTTCTCGTCCCGGTTTTCGGCATCCGTGGCTATCTCTATGGTATTCTTGCAAGTGAACTTACCATTATGACAATGGCACTTTTGTTCCTGCATCGGGAATCTGCAAACGGATTTGCTGTTCATTGATACCTTTTTTCTATCTTTTTTAAGAGAAACAGAATTTTCGCCGAAAAAATATCGACAATCTTCGCGTTATGTATTATAATTTATAGATAGTTTGCGACGGGGCACACAAGAACGCTCCTCTGTCCGCAGCTAGAAAAGAAGTGCATCTAAGATAAAGGAGAACGAAAATGAGCCTTGAATTTGTAAGAAAACTTCCCACCCCAACAGAGATCCGGGAACAATATCCCTTAAGCGCCCGCGCAACCGAAATCAAAAAACAGCGTGACGCTGAAATCGTAAAAGTCTTTACCGGGGATTCCGATAAATTTCTTGTTATCGTAGGACCTTGCTCCGCAGACAACGAAGACGCTGTTCTGGAGTACAATCACCGTCTGGCAAAGGTTGCCGACAAAGTATCCGACAAACTGATCATCATCCCGCGTGTCTATACCAACAAACCGCGTACCACAGGTGAAGGCTACAAAGGTATCGTTCATCAGCCGGACCCGGAAGGAAAGCCGGACCTGCTGCACGGCCTGATCGCCATGCGTAAAATGCATATGCGTGTAGTAGAAGAGACTGATCTGACTTCTGCAGACGAAATGCTGTATCCGTCCAACTGGAGCTATCTGTCCGATATTCTCTCCTATGTTGCGGTCGGCGCACGTTCCGTAGAAAACCAGGAGCACCGTCTGACTGTTTCCGGCATCGACATTCCGGCCGGCATGAAAAACCCGACCAGCGGTGATCTTTCTGTTATGATCAACTCCGTCATTGCCGCACAGGGCTCCCACTCCTTTATTTACCGTACCTGGGAGGTAAAGACAAGCGGAAATCCGCTGGCGCACACCATTCTCCGCGGTGCAACCAACAAGCACGGCAACTCCGTGCCGAACTATCACTACGAGGACATTCAGCTTCTGCTGGAGAAATACAACGAAACACATCTCGTAAACCCGGCTACCATCATCGATGCCAACCATTCCAACTCCGGAAAGAAATACGAGCAGCAGATCCGTATCGTCAAAGACGTTCTGCACACAAGACGATGCAACAAGGATATCGAAAGTCTCGTAAAAGGTGTTATGATCGAAAGCTATCTGGAGCCTGGCAATCAGAAAATCGGATGCGGAAATCATGTCTATGGTAAATCCATCACTGACCCGTGCCTTGGCTGGGATCAGACCGAACGCCTGATTTATGATATCGCTGAGGAGTGCTAAATTTTCTCAACACCCTAAAAACATCAAAAACCTTCGCTGCAGTTTTTCACCAGTCTGCGGCGGAGGTTTTTCTATCGTTTTACTTTTCTGTTCCACCTTTACTTTCTCGGATGTGCCTTCCGGTACACATCCCTGATTTTATTCACACCAAGGTGGAGATACATCTGCGTCGTCGAAATATCGGCGTGTCCCATCATCTCCTGGACACTCTTTAAGTCCGCACCGTTTTGCAGCAGATGGGTTGCAAACGAATGACGCAGGGTATGCGGCGTAATATCCGCCGTAATGCCTGCGGATTTCGCATAGGATTTCAGAATTTTCCAGAATCCCTGACGACTCATCGGACCTCCGGAGCAGTTGACAAACAATACATCATCATCCCGTCCATGCATCAGGGCTGCGCGCGCACTCCCCAGATACTGCTCCAACGCCTTTTTCGCCGGTCCGCCGAACGGAACGATCCGCTCCTTTTCATCGCGGCAGGTGATGTAGCCCATCATAAGGTTGACATCCTGTATCTTCAAATGGATCAGCTCACTGACGCGGATACCGGTCGCATACAGCATTTCCAGCATTGCTTTGTCGCGGATCCCCTTTGGCGTGTCGGTTTTTGGCTGGCGAAGCAGCAGATCGACCTCTGCGATGGAAAGGATCTCCGGCATTTTCCGCTCAACCCTCGGTGGCTGCAGTGCTTTCGACGGGTCAGATACCATTTTTCCCTCCTGACATGCATATTGGCAAAACATATGAATCGCCGCAATGCTGCGCGAGATCGTTGCCGGGGAGAAGTGTTCCCGCTCCAGATATAATAAATAAGAATTTAAAACCGTTGCATTCATCTGCTCCGGTTTTTCTATTCCGTGCTCCTTCAAAAAAACTGCCAGCTTTCGAAGATCGCGCTGATAGGAGACTTCTGTATTTTTTGACGCTTTCTTTTCCGTCTGTAGATAGTCCGTAAATGACTGTATCGTTTCCTGCATAGCTTTTTTCCTTTTTGCTTTTTTCTCCCTCTCACTGCCCGATAAAGGGTAACAATGCTTTTAATTATATACACGTTTTTTCAAAAATGCAATTCCCTTTTCAGACCGTTTTTACAGGATTTTCGCAAGAAACCACGGATTGACATAACTCTCAAGCAGAATACCCCACAGAAGCAGGATCATTGCAAAGAAGTAGCGCACGCCGAAGCAAAAATATTCCTTTTTCTGTATGCCGCCGGCAAGGTGATTCGTCTCTGCCATCCGGCTGCACGCAGCAGCCATCAGAAATAACGCGGCAAGGTAGAGGAAAATCTGCGGAAAAAGAGCCAGAAAAAAGAATAAAAGACCTGCCATTCCGTTCTGCAGATAGGCAGCCGAGAGAAAGACGCCACACAGAAAACCATATGCCCAAACGGCAGCAGTGGCAAAATACGCACCGATTGCCGTCAATCCAAAGAGAAGTCCCGCAAATGCCGGTGCTAACCGTACCTTTAGAAGATAGGAAAAGCAGGCCTTTGCGGAAATTTTTCTTCCAAAAAACGCCTCCGCCTGAAAGAGGCGGACGCTATTTCCCTCCTTCATTCCCGTGTGGGATGCCGCAAGCAGCAGCAGTACACCGAGAGTCATACCGGCCGCAAACCAGAGGGCAAAAAAACGAATATATGCATTCTCATCCCGTTCTCTCATTTGCTTTTTGCGCCTCCTTATTTTCTGCCTTACTGTCAATGTATTCACGGTTCATAGACAATATACGTAAAAGAAGTGCCTGCTCCGCAGACCCCCATCTGCGAATGGCACTTCTTTCCTCTTTTCAGGGTCCCCCAATGTCTCACGCACCGAAATGTCCGTTCATTTCAAACCCTGCTTTTTGTATATCCCCATAAGATATTTTTCACTTCTTTTATTTCACGACAAGATAGGTATCCAGATCATCGAACTGATCAAGGTAGCTGACTGCGCCCTCGTACATATTGGACTGCAGTACGATATTTACCGTGTTATAGATGCAGCGTTTCAGTTCTGCCATCGTCAGAGTTCCATCTGCAAGTTCTTTTTTGATGTTCTCGTGATCCTCCGGCAGACCCGGCATTACCATGTCATTTCCGGCTCTCATGCAGCCCGCTGCCGTACACTCGCCCTGGATCTGTACGTTGGTGGTTGTCCAGTCGGTCATGATAGCTCCTGCAAATCCCCACTCATCTCTCGCTGCTTTCGTGCAGGTATCGTAGCAGTTTGCAGTGTGCACACCATTGATCAGGTTGTAAGATGTCATAATGGACATCGGCTGTGCATCTTTGACTGCGATTTCAAAGCCTTTCAGATAGATCTCACGCAGTGCACGCTCGGACAGGATGGAATCGGAGCCCATACGGTTATCCTCCTGATTGTTGCATGCGAAGTGTTTGATCGTGGTTCCGCAGCCCGGTACCTTCTGTACACCGAGCGTCATAGCAGCCGCCATCATACCGGCAAGCAGCGGATCCTCGGAATAATATTCAAAGTTTCTTCCGCAGAGCGGATTTCTGTGGATGTTCATGCCAGGTGCCAGCCACAGTGTTACGTTGAACAGCTCCATCTCATGGCCGATCATCTCGCCGACTCTCTTGATCAGTTCTACATCCCAGCTCTGTGCCAGAAGTGTTCCAACCGGAATTGCGGTACAGAACTGATAATAGGTTGTTCCGCGTTTTTCCTGCGGTTTGCTGAAGAATCCGCCTTCCAGTGCCGCCAGGAAATCGCTCGCTACGATCTCTCCGTTGTCTACCTGGTATTCTCTCTTCAGACGAAGACCTGCAGGTCCGTCGACCAGAGCAATCGTGGTTACATTCCACGGCTCCTCCGAAGCACACGGGGATGTCTCCGCTGCTGCTCCCGGAACAGAAATTCCTGCGGAGCCAAGCGCGTTGCCCTGTGCTCTTCCCGGATCACCGGTTGCAAGGAGTGCCAGCTGATCCACAGAAAGGGATTCCACAATCTTTCCTGCTTTTCCAGGAAGCTCTTCCGGTACCGGCTGGTAATCTACTTTCTCAGTTGGGATCTCAGATGCTTTGAGCTCGATCACGCTCATTCTCTTTTCTTTTACTTCCTTCTGCCATGCAGCCTCTCTTGCCTGAACTTTTTCTGCATCAGGAACAATCTCATTCAATTTCTCTTTCAGCGGGCAGATATTTTCACACGCTGTCATGACTGCTTTCTCGTCCAGCTCCAGCGCGCCGGAGAGAACAGATGTATTCAGATCATTTCCAATCCAGATACCATACATGCCAGGCTCCAGAATCCAGGATGCGCTTTCCTCCTCATAGGAAGTCAGCTGATACAGCGGGAAGGTGATGGTCATGGTCTGGGATTCCTTCGGAGCCAGCAGTTTTGTTTTTCCAAAGCCTGCCAGACGGCGGAACTCTTTCACCAGTCTGCCCTGCGGGCAGGAAGCGTAGATCTGTACAACTTCTTTTCCTGCATAAGTATCGCCGGTGTTGGTAACGGTAACAGTCACGCTTACTTTCGGATTCATCATACCGCGGCCGCTTACTTTGATGTCATCGGTTCTGATCTCGAAATCGGTGTAGGACATACCGTAACCGAAGGAGTAACGGACTGGTACTTCAAAGGTATCGAAGTAACGGTATCCAACGAAGATACCCTCTTCGTATTTTTCTTTCATGAGGTCGCCGCTCTTGTAGCTGTAAACCTCTGCACCCGGATAATCATAGTAATCTTTTGCCCAGGTATCTGTCATTTTTCCGGATGGGGTTACATCGCCGCTTACAACATCAGCAAATGCATTTCCGCCTTCCTGGCCTGCCTGTACGTACTGTAAAATAGAGCGGATATTGTCAAATTCTTCTACGAATGCCAGATCCATCAGGCCGCCGGTGTTGATAACAAGAACAACGTTTTTATAGCATCTGGAAACCTGTGCCAGAATAGCTTTCTCTTCTTTGGAGATGAAGTAGTCACCCTCCGTATCAAAACGGTCTTTGTTCTCTCCTGCGATACGTGCCAGAACGAAGAATGCGGTGTCTGCACCGTCGGCTGCTGCTTTCTCTTCATCGATTGGGTTTCCGGATGGCATAAAGAACGGGGTTGCAGAGTAAGCATCAAAGAATTTTGTGTCGTCTCCGTTCAATTTTGTGAAAATCTCATTTTTCCAGTCCAGTCTTGCCTGTACGTAGAGTTTATCGTAATCCTCCAGCCATTCACTGCTTGTTACGTCGTAGCCTGCATTTTTCATGCCCTGGAAAATATTAACGCTGTCACGCTCATTGACATCGCCGGAACCGGTGCCTCCTTTGATGGTGCGGATCGCACCTGCTCCGTAAAGACCTACCTTGCTGCCCTTTGCCAGCGGCAGGAAATGATCTTTGTTTTCCAGAAGAACGAATCCCTCTGCTGCTGCCTCGCGGGCAAGTTTGCGGTGATCTGTTTCACGCTGGGTTACTTCCGGAGATGTAGTTCCGTTAAAGGTTCTTACCTTTGCTTTCATGTCTTTGTTCCTCCCAAACTTTGTTTCGTGCTAATGTCTCCATTATCTTCCCTTTTTCGTGTAACTTCTAGTTCCTTTCTTGTCCTTTCTCTGGTTGATATTGATATTTCGCCCAATTTCTGGTACAATATTCTTATCTTTTTTGATTATAATTGACGTATATTTCTATCACATCCTGGAGGTACTTATGGAATCCTGCTTTTACGAAACAATCCACGAAACCGATCTGCTGCATGTCCGTTTTGAACAGTTGGATGCACTCACTTTTGTTTTTCCCGCGCACTGGCATGAATATGTGGAAATTCTCTATCTGATCAGGGGACAGTTTTCCGCGATTGTCCAGGCAACGGAGTATCAGTTAAACGAGGGTGATCTGATTATCATCAACTCCGGCGACCTCCATATGACGCGCTCCAACACCTGTACATATCTTCTGCTGCAGATTTCCGCAAGCCAGATGCGCCAATATCTGCCGGACTTTGATACGATGCGTTTCGACACGATCATTCCCTGCTCGGAACAGCCGGCTCCGCTCCCCGCACTGCTCTCGGAGATGAACGAGATCCGGCAGAATCCTTCCGATTCATACCAGCTTCTCTTTACCTCACGACTGTACGAATTTCTGTACCATCTCTGCCGGTCGTATTCCCACCAGATCCCTTCGGCATCCCTCACGGGTTCACAGCGCGATCTGCAGCGCGTGACACACGTTATGAACTGGGTGAAAGTGCATTACCCGGAACCGTTAAGCCTCGAAACAGCCGCAGATTCCCTGGCACTCTCGAAGGAGTATTTCTGCCGGCTCTTTAAAAAGTATACCGGACAGACCTTTCTCGAATATCTGAACGATGTGCGCACGATGCACCTGTACGAAGATTTACAGAATTCCGACGAAACGATCACGGTACTGATGGAGAAAAACGGGCTGTCGAATTACAAAATTTTTATGCGGACCTTCAAAAAGCTGTATGGCTCTACACCTCAGAAAATGCGCTCGAACCGGATACGGCACGTATAAATTCTTTTGAAACTTACTGTTCTTATACACACTGAAAAGGCTGTGGAACATGATTGCTCATGTCCACAGCCTCTTTTTGATTTCGTTATTAAATTGTTTTGTAGAAAGTCTTTTATTTCGCATAATCCGTTACACGGCTCTCGCGGATAACATTGACCTTGATCTGTCCCGGGTATTCCAGTTCAGCTTCGATCTGTTTCGAGATATCCCTTGCGAGCAGTACCATTTCAGAATCGGATACCTGCTCAGGAACAACCATGATGCGGACTTCTCTACCAGCCTGAATAGCAAAAGATTTTTCGACACCCTTGAACGAATTCGTGATGTCTTCCAACTGTTTTAATCTGTTGGTATATGTTTCGAGTGTTTCTCTTCTTGCACCCGGTCTTGCTGCGGAAATTGCATCCGCTGCCTGAACGATACATGCAATCAGAGACTGGGGCTCTACATCCCCGTGATGTGATTCTACTGTGTTGATCACAATCTGAGATTCTTTGTACTTTTTGCAGAGATCTGCACCGATCTGAATGTGAGATCCTTCTACCTCATGGTCGATGGATTTACCGATATCATGAAGCAGCCCGGCACGTTTTGCCATGCGGACATCGCATCCTACCTCTCCTGCGAGGAGACCGGAAAGCTGTGCTACCTCGATCGAATGCTTTAATGCATTCTGTCCGTAGCTGGAACGGAATTTCATTCTTCCAAGGAGACGGATCAGCTCCGGATGAAGTCCGTGTACACCGACTTCCAGTGCGGCTGCCTCGCCTTCCTCACGAATATTCTGTTCTACTTCTTTGCGGGCCTTTTCTACCATCTCTTCGATGCGGGCCGGATGGATTCTTCCGTCTACGATCAGTTTTTCCAGAGCAATTCTTGCCACCTCACGGCGGATCGGATCGAACGAGGAAAGAACGACTGCTTCCGGTGTATCGTCGATGATCAGGTCAACGCCTGTCATGGTTTCGAGTGTACGGATGTTTCGTCCTTCACGGCCGATGATGCGGCCTTTCATTTCATCGCTCGGAAGCTGTACCACGGAGATGGTACTCTCGGATACGTGATCGACAGCACATTTCTGAATAGCTGTTACCACATACTCTTTTGCCTTACGGCCTGCTTCCTCTTTTGCTCTGCTCTCCAGCTCTTTGTAGAGCTTTGCTGTGTCGATTTTTACTTCGTCTTCCACAGATTTTAACAGATACTCTTTTGCTTCCTCGGAGGTAAAACCGGAAATTCTTTCCAGTTCCTGTACTCCTTTTTCGTGTAGACCGTCTACTTCCTTTTCTTTCTTTCTGACGCTTGCCTCTTTTGCTGCAATTTCGTTTTCACGACGCTCCAATACGTCCGCTTTCTTATCTACAGATTCTTCTTTCGATAAAACGCGCTTTTCATATTTCTGCAGTTCCGCTCTGCGCTCTCGGGTCTCTTTTTCTACTTCATTTTTGGTACGAAGAGACTCCTCCTTCGCCTCCAGCAGGGCTTCCCGTTTCTTAGTTTCGGCAGTTTTCAGTGCTTCATCTATGATGTTTCTCGCCTTTTCTTCCGCTGTGCCAATTTTTTCAGCATCCTGCTTGATTTTATTGTCCACAGCAATTTTCCTGGTAACAGGAACCGCAATAAGCAGCGTGACTACTACAGCAATGAATACCAGCAGAATTGTAATACCTGTACTCATTACCGGAGCACCTCCTTATTTAGTTTTCATTGCACATTTACAACACTACAATTTTATACTGTTTTCACAAATTTGTCAATGTTTTAAAAATATTCATGTAATTTATTGCACATAATTTCGCGGCATGTGGCGGAATCGCCGGGAATATTCAGGATTCTTCGTCAGCGGAATCTTGGTATTCTTCCAGTGCCCGACGGATTTCGGAACTGCCGAATCCCTTCCGCGTCAGAAAACCGGCAGCACGGCGGTACTCTTTTTCATCCAGCCGGTGCGGCGTGCCGAGCTTTGCGAAGGCGGCACTTTTTGCAAGTTCATACTCATCGCGGGCATCCTCCTGCTCTTCCAGGACGGATTCCACCAGTTCCCGGTCCACGCCTTTCTGTGCCAGCGCATAGAGGACTGCCTTTTTCCCTTTTTTCGCACCGCTGCCCGCAAGATACTGCTCCACGTATGCGCGGTCGTCGATATAGTGAAAGCTCTCCACGTACGAGACAGCCTCTTCAATGGCTCTCTCGGGATAGCCGTCTTTTCGTAACTTATCTTCCAGCTCTTTTTTCGTCCGCATCTGTCCGAGCAGCAGATACATCGCGCGGTGTTTGGCCCTTTTAGTCAGCACTTCCCCTGCCAGCTTTTCGTAAACCTCATCGGGAAGCTCCTCCTGCTCTTTGATGCGGGAAGCGCGGATTTCCCCGTTATAAAGAACCAGATCCTCTCCGTCATCGAAGAGGATCCGTGATTTCTTTTTATTCAGAGGACGAATCTCTGTCACAAACATTTATTCGTCGTCTCCTTCGGTTTCCGGAACTGCTGCTGTTTCTTCTGTGCCTTCCGGCGCTTCTTCCTTGATCAGGCCGTAAGCCACGCGCACTTTGTGCTCGATCTCATCCATGATTTCCGGATGCTCGCGCAGGTATGCTTTCGCATTTTCGCGTCCCTGGCCGATCTTGTCGCCGCCGTATGCGAACCATGCGCCGCTCTTCTGTACGATGCCGACGGAAGCTGCCAGATCCAGAACGTCTCCTTCTTTGGAGATTCCTTTTCCGAACATGATATCAAATTCTGCCTCGCGGAACGGCGGAGCTACTTTGTTTTTCACGACTTTGATTCTGGTACGGTTTCCGACCATCTCTCCGCCCTGCTTTAAGGCTTCAATTCTTCTGACATCAAGACGGATGGAAGAATAGAATTTCAGTGCACGGCCGCCGGTTGTAGTCTCCGGATTTCCGAACATGACACCGACTTTTTCACGCAGCTGGTTGATAAAGATAACAATACAATTGGATTTGCTGATCGCTGCAGTCAGTTTCCGGAGTGCCTGAGACATCAGACGCGCCTGCAGTCCGACGTGGGAATCTCCCATGTCGCCGTCGATCTCGGCTTTTGGAACGAGGGCTGCAACAGAGTCCACGATGATGATGTCTACCGCACCGGAACGAACCATCGTCTCGGTGATCTCAAGTGCCTGCTCGCCGTTGTCCGGCTGTGAGATATAAAGGTTTTCAATATCAACACCGATGTTTTTGGCATAGGCCGGATCGAGCGCATGCTCTGCATCGATGAAGCCGGCGATTCCGCCGCGTTTCTGTACTTCGGCTACCATGTGGAGCGCTACGGTTGTTTTACCGGAAGACTCCGGTCCATATACCTCGATGATTCTTCCCTTCGGCACACCGCCAAGGCCGAGTGCGATATCCAGGCTTAAAGAGCCGGTCGGGATGGTTTCCACGTTCATGTTTGCTGCGGAATCTCCGAGCTTCATGACAGCTCCTTTTCCGTACTGTTTTTCAATCTGTCCAAGTGCGGCATCGAGTGCACGCAGTTTATCTTCGTTATTATTTCCCATACTGAATATTCTCCTTACCATGCGAACGTTCGTTCGCTTCTGTATACATACTATTACAAATCTGCTTTGTTGTCAACTGTTTTTCTTGTGTCTTTTTTCAGCCCCCAAATCCTCTGCACCGGAGCTGCTTCGAATATATCCTTATGCACAAGTGTAGCATATTCCACTCTCCTGCCGCAACCCAAAAATACTGCAAAAAAATCCCGAAACGGCTTTTCTTTCCTCTTCTGCCATTTCGGGATTTTTTTCTTATTTTTCAGAATGCAGACCAGCTTATCCGATCAGCCAGTTGTACATTTCCTCGTACTGTTTTGCGGAATTCGCCCAGGAGAAATCCTGTGCCATTGCGCGGTCGATCATCTTGTTCCACTCGCGTTTTTTGTCGTAATAGATGCGCTCTGCGTACCGCACGGTACCCATCATCTCATGCGCATTGTAGTTTGTGAAGCTGAATCCAGTTCCTGTTCCCTCGTACTCATTGTACGGCTCTACGGTGTCTTTGAGGCCGCCGGTCTCGCGGACGATCGGAAGGGTTCCGTAGCGGAGGCTCATGAGCTGGGAGAGTCCGCATGGCTCAAACAGGGACGGCATCAGGAAGGCATCGCAGGATGCATAGATCTTGTGTGACATTGCATCGGAATAGTAGATGTTTGCCGAAACCTTCTTGTCGTATTTCCATGCGAAGTGGCGGAACATGTTCTCGTAGCGCTCCTCGCCGGTTCCAAGGATCACAAACTGTACGGCATCCTGGCACATCTCATCCATCATATAGCTGATGAGGTCGAAGCCCTTCTGATCGGTCAGCCGGGATACGATACCGATCATCATCGTCTTCGGATTGACCTCGAGTCCTAACTCCTCCTGCAGTGCCAGTTTATTTTTCACTTTCTCTTTACGGAAGTTCTTTACATTGAAATTCTTTGCAATCTGAGCGTCTGTCTCCGGGTTCCACTCATTGTAGTCGAGTCCGTTTACAATACCGCGCAGATCGTTTGCTCTTGCACACATCAGACCGTCGAGTCCTTCGCCATAGAACGGGGTCTGAATCTCCTGCGCGTATGTATTGCTGACGGTGGTGATCGCATCTGCGTAAACCAGACCGCCCTTCAAGTAGCTGGCATCGTGTTTGAACTCCAGCTTATCCGGTGTGAAGTAGTAGTCGGAAAGGCCGGTAATGCTCTGAATCGTCTTGCGGTCCCAGATGCCCTGGAATTTCAGGTTGTGGATCGTCATGACGGTTTTGATTCCCCGATAGAATTCATCTGCCTGGAAACGCTCGTGCAGGTAAACCGGAACGAGACCGGTCTGCCAGTCGTGGCAGTGGATGAGGTCCGGGCGGAAGCCGATGGTCGGTAAAATGGAAAGCGCTGCTTTGCTGAAGTAAGCAAATTTTTCCAGATCCCACGGCATGCCCGCATATGGAGTGCTTCCTCCGAAATGCTCCTCGTTGTCGATAAAGTAGAATTTGATGCCTTCATATTCCATCTCGAAAATGCCGACATACTGCTGTCTCCAGTTCAGATCCATGTAGAAGTTTGTCACATACCGCATCTGATTTTTAAACTGTTCTTTGATTCCTGCGTATTTTGGAATCACCACGCGCACATCAAAATACTCTTTCGGGAAGTACTTCGGCAGAGAACCTACTACATCCGCCAGACCGCCTGTTTTGATGAACGGTACACACTCTGAAGCCACGAACAAAATATTTTTCATGAAAAGAATCCTCCTGTAATTTCATGCTGATTATCGCATCTTTGTTTTTCTGTAATTCCTTCCTTTTTGTCACGATCCTATGAAACGCGAAAGGATAATCAACGTCCTGTCTGTATTATACCGTACTTTGTCCAGAAAAAAAAGTCTAAACTTCTGTAATTTCTCCGTTTGTTCGGATTTTTTTGTTACTTTTTACTGATTTTTCAGTTCAAGACGTATTTTATCTGCAATTAATGCAATAAATTCAGAATTTGTCGGTTTACCCTTGCGGTTGTTCACGGTATAGCCGAACAGCTCGTCGATTGTGTCCATTTTGCCGCGGCTCCAGGCCACTTCAATCGCATGGCGGATGGCACGCTCGACACGACTTGACGTTGTCTGGTGGCGTTTCGCGATGGTCGGATAGAGAATCTTGGTAATGGAATTGAGCATTTCCGTGTCCTCTACGGAAAGCAGAATCGCATCGCGCAGGTACTGGTATCCTTTGATATGGGCAGGAACGCCGATCTCGTGGATCATATTTGTCACATCGATTTCCAGACTGTTTTCCGGCGGACAGATCGGCTCTTTTCCGGGGTTTGTAAAATTTCTTGGATGGTATCTTCTTACTGCTGTCATTCCTTTTGTTGCTTTGATCCGGTTCAGAAGAGTTTCGTTGTCGAACGGTTTTAAGACGTAATAGTAAGCGCCGAGCCGGAACGCATCTTCGGTGATCCTCTCCTCTCCTACGGCGGAGACAACGATAAAGGCAGGTCTTTTTTTCAGATTTTTATCCTCATTGACTTTCTCCATTACAGTCAGACCATCCATCTTCGGCATGAAAATGTCAAGCAGTACGACGTCCGGTTCTTTGTCGCGGATGATACTGTAGATATCATTTCCGTTTCCGGTCTGCCCGATCAGTTCAAGCGTGTCATCCTGTTTTATGACGTTCCCAAGCATTTCCTGCATGCGTTCGTTATCATCCGCGATGGCAATGTTGATCTTTTCCATAAAGCTCTCCTTTGCAAAAACTCATAGTCTTTCCGGAATTTCACTGCATCCGTTTTCTTCTGAACTTTTTCCAATCACACAGACATTATAATTTTATTTTTTCGCATTTTCAATATATTTCCCGTAATTTTTTGAAAATTCGATCGACATTTTCCGTAAAAATTCGGAAGTTTGTAACAATTCCAACCAAATTAACGCATATTTTTTCAGTTCCGTGCAAGCATGTTTTCCGCAAAGACACCGTAGCCTTTTTCTGGATGGTTTACGAAAACATGGGTAATGGCGCCGATCAGCCTTCCGTTCTGGAGCACCGGCGAGCCGGAATTTCCCTGTACGATGCCGCCGGTTTTCTGTAGCAGCCGTTGATCGGTAATTTCGAGCACAAAATTTTTGTTCGTATTCTCGCTTCCAAGATCGATTTCTGTAATCTCCGCCTCATACTCTTCTACCGTATTGTCCACGCACATCCGTACGGTGGCCGGGCCCGTCTCGATCTCCTGCCGATAGGCAATTTCCGTCACGGTAAGCGGCAGTGCACTGCTTTTTTCCCTGTCCAGAACGCCGTGGATACCGTAGATGGTATTCTCCGCCACTGATCCGATACGGTTCTTTTCTTCGTAATGGATCACACCCTGCAGTTCACCCGGTACACCCGCTTTTCCCGGGATCACAGACAGAATCTGTGTCAGATACAGTTCTCCGCCGTTCAATTGGAGCATTTTTCCGGTATCGACATCACTGATTCCATGGCCGAGCGCTGCAAAGGTTCCGTCCGGTTCCACGAAAGTCAGTGTTCCGATTCCCTGCATATTGTCGCGGACCCAGGCCCCGAGGCGGCAGGTGCCGTCCTGGCTTTTCTGCGGTGTCACCTGCACTTCGATCGTTTCCCCGTCCCGAAGCAGGGAAAGACACACCGGGGAACCGTTTGATACTTTTACTGCATCAATCAGCTCCTGCTTGCTGCGGATGCTCTGTCCGTTTACTTTTGTGATATAGTCGCCTTCCCGCAGAATATTTTCTGACGGACGGCTGACGGTTCCGTCGGACGAACGGATTTCGGCTGTACGGATCACCATCACACCGTCGGTCTCCATATAGATACCGACCGGCGCGCCGCAGACGGCAACTTTCGGCCGTTCTTCCTGGATCACACGGATCTTTTTCAGCGGGATCCCGGCGGCGGAACATTCTACAACCGTTTCACCCGTTTCTCCGAATTCGTTTTTTTCTGCTTCCTTCGTATCTTCCGAAATTGTCAGAAGCGGATGTTTCGTGAGCGGCTGAAACGGGCTTTCGCTGTTCTCATCCACATACATCGTATCCGGCAGGGATTCGCGCATGGCATCGTAGCCAAGAAGAACAGCGAGGATCAGAAACAGCGCCGCCAGCGCAAGCAGGACTCTTCGGTATTTTTGTTTTCTCGTCATTTGCATTCCCATCCTTTCCGCCGCAGGGCAGAACTGCGGCATTTCTTTTGTTTTCGCGGCGGTCGTCAAGTTCTCGTGCAGGCACGGACTTTGACTCGCCGCCCGCGAAAAAGAGGGAAACCACGCTTTGTTTCGTGATTTCCCTCTTAGTATGCGGACTTCTCTTTATTTGAGTCTTGCAGATTTTTGTACCTGTGCCAATTCCTTCATCTCGCTGGCATTTGCCAGAACAGAATCCGTAATTTTCGCGCCGCCAAGCATTCTTGCCAGTTCTCTGACAGAATCTTCCTCGGATAATGGATGGATCGATGTGACGGTCTCGTTTTCTTCGACGTTTTTTTCGATTTCAAAATGAGAATCTGCCATCGCTGCGATCTGCGGCAGATGGGTGATGCAGATGACCTGATGGCGCTGCCCGATCTGTGCCATTTTTTCGGAAACTTTCTGCGCCGTCCTTCCGCTGATTCCGGTGTCGATTTCATCGAAAATCAGGGTTTCTGTCTCGTCGCGGTCGGCAAGAATCGTCTTGATTGCAAGCATGATTCGCGACAGTTCACCGCCGGAAACAACTTTCGCCAGCGGACGGATCGCTTCGCCCGGGTTTGTGGAGATTAAGAACTCCACAGCATCGGTTCCGTTTTCGGTGTAGCTTTTTGTCTTTTCAAATGAAATTTCAAATGCGACATGCAGGAAATTCAGGTCGCGCAGACCTTCGATAATCTGTGTTTCGAGCCGTTTTGCATAGTTTCTGCGGATTTTGGACAGATTATGTGCGGCCGCATCCAGTTTCTGCTCCGTTTTCTGTAACTGCTCCTGCAGTGCGGCGCGGCAGCTCTCAAAATTTTCCAGTTTTTCCAGTTTTTTCTGCTGTTCTTCGCGGTATGCGGCGATCTCTTCCATCGTCTTTCCATACTTTGCTTTCAGGCGGTTGATCTCGTCGAGCCGCTTTTCCGTCTCGTAATACTCTTCTTCGGAAAAGGTCAGTTCGGAAAGATATGCGGAAATTTCGCGGTTGAAATCATTCAGCAGTCCGTCAATATCGGAAAGGGTCTGCGACGGACCGGAAAGTGCATCGTCGTACACCGCGGCCTGCTGCAGCTCCCGGATTGCGCGGCCGACCTGCTCCCCAGCGCTGTTCTCTGCACCGTAGCCGGTGATCGCATATACCGTCTGCAGAGATTCCGCGATCTTTTTCGCATGGCCCATTTTCCGGTACGCAGTTTCCAACGCTTCGTCCTCGCCCTCTTTTAGCTCTGCCTGATCAATCTCGTTGATTTCAAACGTAAGAAATGCTGCCTCCCGCTTTCTTGCCTCCTCGTCGAGTTCGTACGCCGAGAGCTCCTTTCGGACATTCTTCCACTCCTGGTACAGCGCCCGGACCTCTCCTTTTGCCGTGGCCGCCTCGGTTCCCGCAAACGCGTCAAGAATCGCGATCTGCCGGTCCGGATAGAGCAGCGACTGGTGCTCATGCTGGCCGTGGATGTCGAGCAGCAGGGACGCAAGAGCTTTTACCTGCGAGATATTGCATGCCTCGCCATTGATGCGGCAGACGCTGCGGGATCCGGTGATCTTTCTGGAAATAATCACCTGACCCTCCTCCGCCTCGAGATCCATCTCTTTTAACAGCTCCAGCACATGCGGATTTTCGGTTTCAAAGACCAGTTCCACCAGCGCGCTTGTCTCTCCCGTCCGGATCATCTCGCGGGATATCTTCTTTCCAAGCGCCGCGTTGATCGAACCGATCAGGATGGATTTTCCGGCTCCGGTTTCTCCGGTCAGTATATTCAGGCCCGGACCGAACTCCACTTCCGCTTCGTCGATCAGGGCCAGATTTTTTACGTGTAAGTTTGTGAGCATTCTTTTCCTCCGGTGTCACACCTGCTGTCATCTTTTTGTCTCTTTTTGCAGAGACGTGCGTTCTTTAGAACTCTTCGCCCGTCTCCTCCATGCCGTCCACCATTTTTTTCAGTCGTTCTGCTGCCACAAGCGCCGCATCATCGTCTCTTGCCACGCAGAGAATCGTATCGTCTCCGCCGATGCAGCCGACAATTTCATTCCAGTTCATCTCATCGAAAGCCGCTGCCGCCGCCATCGCCATTCCAGACACGGTTTTGATGACCAGAATATTCTTGGCAAGATCAACGGAAATATACGCGTCTTTTAACACGCGCGCATAGCGGCTCCCAACCTCGGACGGTGCGTTCTGCAGAACCGCATAGCGGCTTCCGCCGTTCTCTTTTGGTACTTTTGTGAGCTTCAGCTGGCGGATATCCCTCGAAATCGTCGCCTGCGTTACGGCAAAGCCGCTCTCCTCCAGCTTCTTTGCCAGCTCCTCCTGTGTTTCAATGTCATATTGGTTAATTAATTTGATAATCTGTGCATGTCTCGCGATTTTCATTTCAAGCATCCTTCCCCAGTAACTATATCTTAAATGTTTGCCATTTTCTTTCTTAATGTCTCCAGAAAACTGATGTTGCTGATCTTCACAATCAGAGTGTCCCGTCTGGCCTTTTTGATCACGATCCGGTCGCCGGTTTTCATCGGAACGCGGGTGTCGCCGTCAAAATATGCCATGCCCTGTTCAATGCCGCCGTCTCTCGAAGGCCCGAGCTCCACCTCGATCACATCCTCTGCCGGAAAGACAATGCTTCTCGTATTCAGGGTGTGCGGGGCAAGCGGTGTCATCAGCATCAGGCTGGCTGACGGTGAGATGATCGGGCCGCCCGCGGAGAGGCTGTAGCCGGTCGAACCGGTCGGCGTTGCGATGATGATGCCATCGGCGCTGTAGGAATTTAAAAACTCCCCGTTAACGTAATTGTCGAACCGGACGACACGCAGGTTTCCCTCACGGGTGATCGTAATGTCGTTGAGTGCCGTGTCCTCCGCAATCAGCTTTCCGTCCCGGTAAATCGATCCGCAGAGCATCATGCGGTGCTCAATCGTATACTCATCCGCCATCAGATGATCCAGCGCCGGATAAAGCGTGTCACGGTCGATTTCCGCAAGATAGCCGAGCGTTCCCAGATTGATGCCGAGCAGTGGAATCTGTAAATCCACCACGTCGCCTGCTGCCTGCAGAAGCGTGCCGTCACCACCGAGCACCAGAATGCCGTCGATATCTGACGGAACCTTCGCCGGATCCGTATAATGGTATTTTTCCCCTTTTTCGCTGTTATCGCAGAGAAGACACGTTTTTCCGCGCTCCTCCAGATATTGCCTGATCTGGTCTGTCACGGTAAGGTCCGGGTCTTTTGCTCTGTTTGTGATCAGGTAAAATCGCTCCATATCATGCTCCTTAACCCTTTTATTTATCCAGTGTATCGTGTGCGCTCTTTACAACGGCGTCTACATCGACATTGGTCTCTTCCTCTGTCACGCCGTCCGGCAGCCGGACAAGGTGAACGAGATACTCGATATTTCCCTCCGGTCCTTTGATCGGAGAAAATTCCAGATGGCGCACGCCGAAGGAAATGCTTTTCGCATAGGAAATGACCATCTCAATGACTTCTTTGTGTACAGCCGGATCACGGACAACACCTTTTTTGCCGACTTTTTCGCGTCCTGCCTCAAACTGCGGCTTGATCAGAGCTGCAATTTCGCCGTTCTCTTCCATCAGATTCCGGACCGGAAGCAGCACCTTGGTCAGGGAGATAAACGATACGTCGATCGATACGAAGGACGGTCTCTCCTCGATATCCTCCGTCACGACGTAACGGATGTTCGTGCGCTCCATGCAGACAACGCGCGGATCGTTCCGCAGCTTCCAGTCGAGCTGGCCGTGGCCGACATCCACGGAATATACCTTGACGGCGCCGTTCTGCAGCATACAGTCGGTAAAGCCGCCGGTGGATGCTCCGACATCCATGCAGACCTTTCCATCCAGGGTAAGGTTAAAGTTTTTCATTGCTTTCTCTAATTTTAAGCCGCCGCGGCTCACATACGGCAGTGGTTTTCCTTTTAAGACAATCTCCACTTCTTCCGGGAACATGGAACCGGCTTTATCCTCCCGCTCATTGTCCACCAGAACTTCTCCTGCCATAATCATGGCTTTCGCTTTTTCCCGCGATGTGGCAAGGCCCCGTTCTACCAGTAATACATCTAATCGTTTTTTCATCTTTCTTCCTGCCCCTGTTTTCTGTAGTATTCCTCAATTCTGCCGCAGATATCTTCCGGCGTAAAGCCGACCTGTTTCATCTGGTATGATACACTTCCGTGCGGAATAAAGCGGTCCGGCAGTGCAATGATCTCCACGCCGAACGGAAGGTCTTCTTCCTCGGCAAAAGCAAGGACGCGCTCTCCAAAGCCGCCGTCTTTTACATTTTCCTCGAGTGTTACGACAAGCTCATACGTATCGGCAAAGCTTCGAAGAAGTTCTTCATCGATTGGTTTGACGAACCGCGCATTCACAAGCGCCGCATCCATATCCATCCGCTCTTTTAACTGTTTCTGCACTTCTTCTGCCATTTTTACCATACTGCCGACGGCAAGAAGTGCAACACGGCTTCCCTCATGGATCACTTCTGATTTTCCGAGGCAGATGGGCGCACGGAACTCTTTTAATCCCGTATACGCTTCCCCTCTCGGGTAGCGCACCGCGATCGGGCCGTCGTAATCGACCGCAAATTTGATCATATCCGAAAGCTCCCAGAGGTTCTTCGGTGCAAGAATTGTCATATTCGGCATCGAACCCAGATAGGAAAGGTCGAAAATGCCGTGGTGTGTCTCCCCGTCGTAGCCCACAAGACCGGCGCGGTCAATCGCAAAGACGACATGGAGATTCTGCATACAAACGTCATGCATGATCTGATCGTACGCCCGCTGCAGGAATGAAGAATAAATCGCAACGACAGGCGTAATGCCGCCGAGTGACAGTGCCGCTGCAAATGTCACCGCGTGCTCTTCTGCGATTCCCACATCGAAACAGCGGTCCGGGAACATGTTGGAGAAGCGTTTCAGTCCGACACCGGTCATCATCGCCGCCGTGACTGCCGCAACATCCTTTCTTCGATCTCCCATTTTCCGCATGACCGTGGAAAAGACATCCGTGTACGTCGGATTGGATTTTCCAACCGGCAATCCTGTTTTCACATCGAACGGACCCGCACCGTGGAATCTTGCCGGGTGGCGCATCGCCGGCTCATAGCCGCGGCCCTTCTGTGTCAGGACATGCACCAGAATCGGTCCTTCAAACCGTTTTGCTTCCTGGAAGGTCTTGATCAGCTGCGGAATGTTGTGGCCGTCCACAGGACCTAAATACGTAAGTCCCATATCCTCAAACAGCATGCCCGGAATGATGATCTGTTTGATGCTGCTTTTCGTCTTCCGCATCGCATCCACCATGCCAGGTCCGATGCCCGGAATGCGGTTCAATGCCTTTGTGACGTCCATCTTGAAATCCGTGTACGCCGATGCCGTCCGAAGGCCGGACAGGTACGATGACATACCGCCGACATTCTCGGTGATCGACATTTCGTTGTCATTTAAAACGATAATAAAATTCGATTTCAGGCTGGCCGCATTGTTCAGCGCCTCGTACGCCATGCCGCCGGTCAGCGCACCATCTCCGATGATCGAAACAACGGAATAATTTTCTTTTTTCAGTTCCCGTGCACGCACATAGCCGACGCCTGCGGAAATCGAGGTCGAGCTGTGGCCGGTGTCGAATACATCGCAGTCACTCTCGCTCCGCTTCGGGAATCCGCTGATGCCGCCTTCCCGGCGCAGCGTTTCAAACCCGTCTTTCCGCCCGGTCAGAATCTTGTGCGTGTAGGACTGGTGTCCCACATCCCAGATCAGCTTGTCTTTTGGAAGATCGAAGACGCGGTGCATCGCAATCGTCAGTTCCACGACACCAAGATTGGACGCCAGATGGCCGCCGGTTTTACTCAAAGACTCGATAATAAATTCCCGGATTTCCTCTGCAAGCGCCGGAAGCTGGTCCGCCGGAATCTTCTTAATATCGTTTGGTTTCTGTATTTTTTCTAACATGAAATCATCCCTTACTTTTTTCTGGAAGTCAGAGATTCAAACAGCTCTTCCAGAAATATTTTATCTCCCGGACAGGACAGATTTTTCAGTTCGTCCACGGCCTCTTTCGTGAGCCGTTTTACCTCCTGCTCCGCCCCGTCTGTGCCAAACATCGTCACATACGTTGTTTTTTCATTCTTTTCATCGCTGAAAACCGGCTTTCCAAGCTCCTCCATCGTGGATGTGACATCCAGGATGTCGTCCCGGATCTGGAACGCGATTCCGACTTTGGAGGCAATCCGGCAGAGCGCGTCAAGATCATCGTCGTTTGCTCCTGCAAGTGCCGCACCTGCCATCATGGCAGCCTCTAAAAGCGCCGAAGTCTTGTTCTCGTAAATGTAGTCCAGCATCTCACGGTCGATGGCGAAATGGCCGGCTTTTTCATTCATCACGTCAACACTCTGACCGCCCAACATGCCGGAAATTCCGGTTTTCTGACAGAGAATGCCAAAAGCACGCACTACGCGGTCGGTGTGCTCCTCCAGTGGAAAGGCTTTCCAGGCTGTCTCGTATGCATAGTTTAAAAGGGCATCTCCTGCCAGCACGCCGACGGCCTCCCCGAAGACGACATGGGTCGTTTTTCTGCCGCGGCGGTAATCGTCGTTGTCGATCGCAGGGAGATCATCGTGGATCAGGGAATGGGTATGAATCATCTCCATGGCTGCCATAAATGGTTTTACTGCCTCCCCGGTTCCGCCGAACAGACGGAAACTCTCCTGCAAAAGCAGCGGACGAAGCCTCTTTCCGCCCGCTGTCATACTGTAATTCATGGCTTTTGCCAGTTCCTTTGCAAAGCCTTCCTCTTTCGGCAGGTAAGCGGCAATGATACTTTCCGTTTCCCGCGTTTTTTCTTCGAGTACCGCTTTAAAATTCTCTGAATGTTCCATCCTCATTCATCTGGAGCATTTTTTTCTCGACGCGGTCAATTTTCTGACTGCATTCATTCAAAAGCTCCATTCCCTCCTTGTATAAACGAAAGGAGTCTTCCAGGCTGACATCGCTGCTCTCCAGCGTTTCGAGCATCTGATCCAGTTTTCCAAATGCTGCTTCCAGTGTCTCACCGGAAGGGGTTCCTTCTTCTTTTCTCTCTTCTGCTTCCATATTTCCCATGTTTTCTCGATTCTCTGCTTTTTCACGATTGTTCCATCCAGGATACGGCCGATGTCTTCTCTGCGCGCGCTGTGATCTTTCCGTCTGATACACAGATTTCGAGCAGATCACCTTCTTTGACATCCTGCACCGAAGTGATGGCTTTTCCTTCTTTTTCCACGTAGGAATAGCCCTGGTTCAGCTTGTCCAGCGGGGACAGACCCTTCATCGCCTGAATGTAAAGGGCAAGGCGGTGGCGCGCTTCTTTGAGCTTTTCTTCCATCGCATCTGTATACCGACGCTCCAGCTCGGCGTGGCGTGCTCTCTGGTCACGGATCTTATTTTCCGGTCCGAGATACTTCCACTTTGTCTCGTACTGCAGAAGGCGGCTTCTCGCTCTCTGCGTCTGGTTTGCCATCGCATGGTTCATGCGGCTTTTATAATTTTCCAGTGTGTTGAGTACCGCGCGGACATCAGCGACCGCCAGCTCCGCCGCTGCGGACGGGGTCGGGGCGCGCAGATCTGCCACGAAATCGATGATCGTTGTGTCGGTCTCATGGCCGACGGCGGAGATCACCGGCGTATGGCAGGAAAAAACGGCACGCGCTACTTTTTCCTCATTGAACGCCCAAAGATCCTCGATCGAACCGCCTCCGCGGCCCACGATCAGCACATCCAGATTCAGTACGTCCAGACGGCGTATGCCCTCCACGATGCTGTCCGCCGCTCCCTCTCCCTGCACCAGGGCCGGGTAGAGGATGATCTGGACAAAGGGATTCCGGCGGAGTGCAATGTTTTTGATATCCTGCACAGCAGCTCCCGTCGGTGCTGTGACAACGCCGATTTTCTTTACATACGCAGGAATCGGCTGCTTGTACTCCGGGGCAAACATGCCCATCTCTTCCAGTTCTGCTTTTAGGGCCAGATACTTTTCGTATAAAAGGCCGGCGCCCTCTTTTGTGATCTCTTTTGCATAGATCTGATACTTTCCGTCCCGCTCATAGACGCTGATGCTGCCGCCGACAATCACGTTATCGCCGTCCCGCATCGGGAAGGCAAGGCCGCGCCGCGAACCGGCGAACATGACACAGGAAATGGTTCCTTCCGCATCTTTTAAGGAAAAATAGATATGGCCGGACGGATGGTATTTACAGTTGCTTACTTCTCCGCTGACGCAAATCCGGCAGAGCATATAGTCCTGGTCAAAGATGTTTTTGATGTATGAATTGACCTGGCCTACGGTGTAAACATTCTGATTTTTATTTCTCATCTTCTTCTCTTGCCAGTTTTCCAAGAATACCGTTGATAAAGGACGGAGACTGGTCTCTGCCGAAGCGTTTTGCCAGCTCAACGGCCTCGTTGATGGCTACACCGACCGGAACGTCCTCGTCGAATTTCATCTCGTAAACGGCAAGACGCAGGATCGCCAGGTCTACTTTTCCCATACGGGTCGTTTTCCAGCCCTCGGAAGTACGGTTCAGCATCTCGTCGATTTCCGGGATGTGCTCGGTCACATGATGGTATTTCTCTTCCATATAGGTCTGATCTTTTTCGCTTACGGTTACTTCTTCATCCTCGTCGTTGTCGTCAGAGTACGTAAAGTAAAGAGACATCTGCTGCGGCATCTCCTCTTTCTCCTGGAACTCTGCGGTATAGAGAAGTTTAAAAATATTTTCGCGAAGTTTGCTTCTGTTCATTGTCTGTTTTAATTCCTTCCTGTATAGTTAATTAACTATTTTTCTTCCATTTCATCTGGCTCTGAATAGTTAACAAGAACCGCGGGGTTGTAAGGGGTCGCCTTATTCCCTCGCGGTTCGTTGTTTTTTATTTCGTCTGTTCCATATTCACGCCTGCAATGGCTACATTGACATCGGAAACTTCCAGGCCTGTCATATTCTCGATCGCTGTTTTTACTTTTTCCTGTACGTTTTTGCAGGTTGCCGGAATCTCGTATCCATATTTGAGATTGAGGGCAAGATCCACGCAGACAACGCCGTCGAGTACATCAACTTTGACACCCTTGGAAAGATTTTTCATGCCAAGCTTGCTGACTAGTTCGTTGGTAATATTTCCGGCCATGGAGGCTACCCCGTCCACTTCCGTTGCCGCAAGTCCTGCGATAATAGCTACCACCTCGTCTGCAATCTGCACGGTTCCGATTCCTTCGTCATCATATATCGTATAAGTGTTTCTTTTCTGAATTTTTGCCTCTGCCATCTTAAAGAACCTCCTCCTTGGCTGACTTTCCTTTATTATACCAAAAGTTTTCCGAAAATAAAAGTTTTTTTTATTCTTCTTCCTGTGCCGCGCACCACTCGCGTGCTGCCGGCGTGTTGGCAAGGCCGCCCTGGCCGGTTTCGCGCAGACTCGGATGCATCTGGTCGCCGACTTCCCGCATCGCATCGATCACCTGATCCGGCGGAATGCGGCTTATGATTCCCGCAAGTGCCATGTCCGCCGCAGAAAGTGCATTCACGGAACCGATCACATTCCGCTTGACGCACGGGACCTCGACAAGACCGCCGACCGGGTCACACACGAGACCGAGCAGGTTCTTTAATGCCATCGCTGCCGCATGCGTGATCTGGGACGGAGTGCCGCCGCCAAGTGCGGTCAGTGCGCCTGCCGCCATCGCGCTTGCTGTTCCGATTTCGGCCTGGCAGCCGCCGGAAGCGCCCGCAATGTAGGCCCGCGCCGCAACGACCTGGCCGATACCGGCTGCCGTGTAGAGCGCACGCACGATCTGCTCATCCGCTGTCCCCTTCTCTTTCTGGTAATTCACGAGCACAGCCGGAAGCACACCGCACGCTCCTGCGGTCGGTGCTGCAACGATCCGCTTCATGCAGGCGTTTGACTCACCCATCGCAAGTGCAGATGCCATAACTTTTCCGACAAACGGTCCGCAGAGCGTGTTCCCGCTCTCGACATACGCGCGCATCGTCTTTCCGGCGCCGCCCACAAGACCGCTTCTCGACTGCAGCGAACCGTCATAATTCCGTTCAGCGCCTTTCATGGCTTCCCACATGCCGCGCATCGTCTCAATGGACTCTTCGCGGCTTACATTTCTCTCATTCATATCGTCCAGAAGGATGACTTCATCAAACGGCAGGTCTTTTTCCTGGCACTCCCGGACAATTTCTTCCAGTGAATTATAAGACATCGTCCTCTTCTCCTTCCGTTACGTTGATGTATGTTACCTTTACAATGCCCTCAAGATGCTCCAGCCATTCCAGCGACTCTTTGGGAAGCGGCTGATCCATCTCCACGACCATGACGGCCGATCCGCCTCTCTTGTCGCGGTAGAGGGACATATTCGCAATGTTGACTGACTTATGTGCCAGCATCGACGTAACCTCGGCTACGTGGCCCGGCTGGTCCAGATTGTGGACGATCAGGGTCGGAATCTCGCAGCTGCAGTTGACATCCAGCCCGTCGAGGCGGTTGATCATGATACGGCCGCCGCCAAGGGAGCACGCCTGCACCTCGAGCGTCCGGCCGCTCTTTCCCTTTACTTCCAGAACAACGCTGTTCGGATGGGCACTCGTCAGATTGGCGATGCCGAATGAATAGGAAAGACCCATCTTCCGGGCAATTTCAAAGCTGTCCGGAATCCGCTCGTCATCCGGCCGCATGCCGAGAAGACCCGCGACGAGACCGCGGTCCGTTCCATGGCCCTTTCCCGTTGCGGCAAAGGAACCGTACATCAGTATTTTTGCTTCCACCGGCTGTTCCCCGAGAAGTTTCTGCGTCATCCATCCAATCCGCACTGCCCCCGCTGTGTGCGAACTCGACGGACCGACCATCACAGGGCCC
This sequence comes from Blautia sp. TM10-2, assembly GCF_003480845.1. Lineage (NCBI taxonomy): Bacteria > Bacillati > Bacillota > Clostridia > Lachnospirales > Lachnospiraceae > Blautia > Blautia sp. TM10-2. Next base: position 212,301 of record NZ_QUJZ01000001.1, read on the forward strand.
AGAATATCGAATAAGTTCATTCCTTCTCCTTTTTAAGCGGCATCCCGCGCTTTTGTTCTTAGTTTTTGCTGAATTCGGTCAGCACAAGGTCTTTGTTTCGATCCTGTACCATGCCGACACTCCACGGATTGACAAAGAGAAGCAGCGGATTTCCCTTGAGGTCCATGACCTTCTTCATATCGGATGTACCCTGAATACGGTCCAGGTTGATCTCCTCTTTGTTTGCGATCCAGCGGATGTGCTCATACGGCAGGTTCTCCAGACGGATATCCACGTTGTACTCGTTCTCCAGACGGTATTTTAAAACGTCAAACTGCAGGACGCCGACAACGCCGACGATGATCTCCTCCATGCCGCCTTTGTACTCCTGGAAAATCTGGATCGCACCTTCCTGTGCAATCTGGGAAATTCCCTTGACGAACTGTTTTCTCTTCATCGTATCGAGCTGGCGCACTCTTGCAAAATGCTCCGGCGCGAAGGTCGGAATTCCCTCGTATGCGAATTTTTTGCCCGGCATACAGATCGTATCTCCGATGGAGAAGATACCCGGGTCAAATACACCGATGATATCGCCGGCGTATGCTTCATCAACAATATGACGGTCACTCGCCATCATCTGCTGCGGCTGGGAAAGACGCATTTTCTTTCCTCCCTGCACATGGAAGACTTCCATTCCGGCGTCGAATTTGCCGGAGCAGATGCGCATGAATGCGATACGGTCACGGTGTGCTTTGTTCATGTTTGCCTGGATTTTAAAGACAAACGCAGAGAAATCCTCTTTGACCGGATCGATCACGCCGCAGTCTGCCGTACGCGGAAGCGGCGGCATCGTCATCGTGAGGAAGTGCTGCAGAAAAGTCTCCACACCAAAGTTGGTGAGCGCAGATCCGAAGAATACCGGGGAGAGCTCTCCCTTGCTGACAAGCTCCTGGTCAAACTCTGCACTTGCGCCGTCGAGCAGCTCGATCTCATCCATAAGCTGTTCTTTCTGGTCCTCATCGACCACATCGAGAAGATGCGGATCGTCGATATCAATTTCTTCCTCGATACCTTCCTTCGTTCCCTTCATTGTATCGGAGAAGGTAAGGACTTTCTTTTTGTCACGGTCGTAAACACCGCGGAATTTCTTTCCGGAACCGATCGGCCAGTTGATCGGGCAGGTTGCAATGCCGAGCTCTTTTTCGATCTCGTCGAGCAGCTCGAAGGTATCGTTCGCATCGCGGTCCATCTTGTTGATGAAGGTAAAGATCGGGATGTGGCGCATGACACAGACTTTAAACAGCTTTCTGGTCTGTGCCTCGACACCCTTCGATGCATCGATAACCATGACGGCGGAATCGGCTGCCATCAGGGTACGGTACGTATCCTCCGAGAAGTCCTGGTGTCCCGGGGTATCCAGAATGTTGATGCAGTAGCCGTCGTAATTGAACTGCAGAACGGAAGAGGTAACGGAAATACCACGCTCTTTCTCGATCTCCATCCAGTCGGATACGGCATGGCGCGCAGTCGCTTTTCCTTTTACGGAACCGGCGAGATTGATCGCTCCTCCGTACAGCAGGAATTTCTCAGTCAGTGTGGTTTTACCGGCATCCGGGTGGGAAATGATGGCAAAGGTACGCCGTCTTTCAATTTCTTTTGTATAATCAGGCACAGTTTTATCTCCTTTGGAATATAAAATCTTATTTACTATGTTTTCCATGTTTATGCTTTTTAGACATACTAATTTATTCTATTATATGCCACCATTCCTGTCAATCGTTATCTTGACAGTTCATTCATAATCGAAGCATAAATCTTCTGACTCCGGTTTTCCCAGTTGCTGCAGATCTTTTTGGCCGCCTCCTCGGACGGAACCGTCACGACAATCTCAAAAATAGTCGTCTTCCGCTCTCTTGCCTGACAGCGGACCTCGTAGTCATCTCCCGCGGTCTTGTAGTAATCGGCCACAACGGACGCTTTTTTTCGCAGTTCATAGGAGTGTTCCTTCATATAGCGGTCGATTTCCTCCCGGATTTCCGGAGAGATCTCGTTTTCGAAGAAGGAAAGCGTCTTGCTGCCCTCCTCAGTCATGTGGTAGTACGAGGTGTTGCGCACCTTCTCGATCTCGATCAGCTTTGTATCCTGCAGCTCGCTTAACGCCTCCTGGAGATGAAAGTAGTTCGTGTACTCTTTTTCCAGGATAAAATCCGAAATCTGTGTATTTGACAGCGGAAAATTCACATTCTGCAGCATGTAGAGAATAATCAGTTTGTATAACGTAAAGGATGATTCAATCACGGTGTGTTTCCTCCTTTTTCTTCGTCCAGAAGCTGTCCCTGATACGCATGTTCTTCTTTCATGCGATGATGCAGCTCATTTAAGACGGCGCGTTTTGCCTGGCTCCATGTTGGTGCAATCAGAAGATCCCCGGGGCCGTCTCCCGTCACACGGTGGATCACAAGATCGGGACGGAGGCGCCGCAGGCAGTCGATGACAAGGGTAAGATACGCATCCTGCTCCAGCACCTCAAATTTTCCGGCCGCGTAGTCCGCCGCAAGATCCGTGTTTTTCAGCACATGAAGCAGCTGAAGCTTGATGCCGGAAATGGAAAGTCCATTCAGGTAATCCATTGTTGCAAAGACTTCTTCCTGTCCCTCCCCCGGCAGACCGAGGATCGTGTGGACAATCACGGGAATCCCCCGCCTGTGCAGATCGTTTACTGCCTGTTCAAAACAGGAAAGCGGATAGCCCCTTCGGATATACTGTGCCGTTTTTTCATGCATCGTCTGCAGTCCCAGCTCCAACCAGACCGGTTTGATCCGGTTCAGCTCTTCTAACAGAGAAAGAACCTCTTCCCCTAAGCAGTCCGGTCTCGTTCCGATCGAAAGGACCACGACCTCCTCGTCCGAAATTGCCTCCCGGAAAATTTTTTCCAGATATTCCACCGGCGCGTACGTGTTCGTATACGCCTGGAAATAGGCGATGAACTTATGCACCGGCCGCTTTTGCTGCAGGAGGGATTTCTGCTCCCGGATCTGTTCCGGGATGGATTTGTTTCTGTCCCCGGCAAAATCACCGGAGCCGCCCGCACTGCAGAAAATGCAGCCCCGGTCACCGCAGGTGCCGTCCCGGTTCGGACACGTCATCCCGCCGTCGAGCGAGAGCTTGTACACTTTTTCCCCGAACGTCTTTTTCAGATAGGCGTCCAGCGAATAATACGGCTTTCCAAGCCAGTCTGTCATGGTTTCTTCCCCTTTTATTCGATGTCTTTTCCAATTTTTTTGAAGTTTTCCCGGATTTTCTGCTCATAGCCGTTCGTTCCAAGATGAAGGAAACGGCTTCCTAAGATCTCGTCCGGCAGATACTGCTGCTCGACGTAGTGATTCGGGTAATCATGTGCATACTGATAGCCTTGACCGTGGCCGAGTTTGGCAGAACCTTTGTAATGGGCGTCCTGCAGATGCGGCGGAACCGACGTCCGCACACTTCCGACCGTCTTCATCGCCGCAAAGACTGCCTCGCACGAAGAATTACTCTTCGGTGCACAGGCAACATACGTGGCTGCCTCCGCCAGAATAATCTGCGCCTCCGGCATGCCGACGCGTTCCACGGCAAGGGACGCGGAAACTGCTACATTTAAGGCATTCGGATCGGCAAGGCCGACATCCTCCGCCGCGCAGATCATGATGCGGCGGGCGATAAACTTGATATCCTCCCCGGCATACAGCATTTTGGCCAGATAAAAGACCGCCGCATCCGGGTCAGAACCGCGCATGCTCTTGATAAATGCAGAGATCGTATCGTAATGCTGATCGCCCGTCTTGTCGTACCGCACGACGCGCTTCTGGATGCACTCCGATGCCGTTTCGAGATCGATATGGATTTTTCCGTCCGCCTGACGTTCCGTCGAGAGGACGCCCAGCTCGATTGCATTTAAGGCCGCTCTCGCGTCACCGCCTGCGATGTCGGCGAGGAACTCTTTTGCATCCTCATCGAGCACAACGTTGTACGTCCCGAGCCCCTTTACCGGGTCCGTCACCGCGCGCTCCAGCAGTTTTTCGATGTCCGCTTTTTCGAGCGGCTTTAATTCAAAGATAATGGAACGCGAAATCAGCGCCCCGTTGACCTCGAAATACGGGTTTTCCGTCGTCGCGCCAATCAGAACGAGTGTGCCGTCCTCCACAAACGGAAGCAGATAATCCTGTTGCCCCTTGTTGAAGCGGTGGATCTCGTCAACAAAAAGAATCGTCTTTTTGCCGTACATGCCGATCCGCTGCTGCGCTTCTTTTACGACTTCTTCCATATCCTTTTTGCCGGCTGTCGTGGCATTCAGCTGGGTAAACTCTGCGCTTGTCGTATTGGCGATGACGCGGGCAAGCGTCGTTTTTCCCGTTCCCGGAGGGCCGTAGAAAATGACGGAGCCGAGTTTATCCGCCTTGATCGCACGGTACAACAGCTTTCCAGGGCCGATGATGTGCTCCTGTCCAACCACCTCGTCCAGCGTTGTCGGGCGCATGCGCGATGCGAGGGGGGACTCTTTTTCCATTGTGGTTTCTTTCATATAATCAAACAAATCCATGTATTTTTCACCCCATTTTTCTTCCTGCCATTTATCTTATCACATTTTGGCGGGTATCCTCAACCCCTTAATCTCGGATTCTCCGCAACTATGTTCGATGGAATCCGCGGAAGCTATTCTTCAATCAGCTCACGCACCGTCACAAACGTGTATCCCTCTTCTTTTAATTCTTTTACGATCCGCCGCAGCGCTTCCACTGTCGCGCGGTAGCCGTCATGCATGAGAATAATGCTGCCATCCTTCACATTCGGAAGCACCTCGCTGCAGATCGACGCGGTGTTCTGGCTCTCCCAGTCGCGGGAATCCACATCCCAGAGTACCGGGATCATCGTCACTACAAGGTCCAGCCCCTCTCTCCATTCCCCGAACGGCGGACGGATATAGACAGGATATTCCCCTGTGATCTCGTAGATTGCATTGCTTGTTTTCACGACCTCCTCCCTCGCTTCCTCTTCTGATACTTTCGTAAGCTGAACATGATGAAACGTATGATTTCCGATCAGATGGCCTTCCGCATGCATCCGGCGGACGATTTCTTCGTTTCCGGCAAGACACTGCCCCTGCAGAAAAAACGTTGCCGGAATTTCATTTTCTTTTAAAATTTCAAGCACCTCCGGCGTATAGCACGCATTCGGCCCGTCATCAAATGTCAGCGCCGCACGGCGGGGCACACTTTTTTCTGCTTCCGCCGCTGTCTCTTTCGCGCCTTCTCTTTCACACCGTGCCAGCTCTGCAAACAGAATAGCCGCCATCATCACAGCCAGAAGCGGCAGAGGAACGTGCCGCACTTTTCGGAATCTCCGCATGGTCTGCCCTTCGCACTTTCTTCTGCATTCCCTGTATTATATGAAAAACAGGAGAAAAGATGCCGCACCCGGCGGTTCTTTTCTCCTGTTTTTGTTCTTTATGTATCCTGCACCTGAAGAATATACGTACCGGACGCAGTATCCTGGTAAACGATATCTCCGATGGACTGCAGCAGCGATTCGTTCAGTGCATCGCCGTATTTCTCCTTTTCTTTGCTTCCCACAAAAATGTAGGTCACATGATACTGCTCCAGCAGGCGCAGCACTTCATTCGTATCGGTCGAGGTGTACATCTGTTTCACGTCCTCGGCGCGGACATTTAAGTCTGCGGGATCCCCTCTCCAGAGCCATTCATGGACATACCATCCAAGCACGGTCGGAAGGCCGGTCATTGCGGAAACACGCTCGTAATCGCTGTAGCTGTCGCCGTTCGCCTCAAGCACAACCGACTGTCCTTCTATTGTTTCATCCAGCCAGCGGATGGCACCTGCGTCCTCGGAAAAGACATTTTCCAGATATGCTGTCGCATCGAGTCCGCGGTACTCGGACAGATCGAAAACATTTCCGAACCAAGAGTACACGCTCGTTCCAAAATAGCCGAACGTCCATAAAAGCAGTACCAGCCCGATTCCGCCGAACACCTGCAGAATCCGCTCTTTTTTCCAGAGCAGGAACCGCGTGATGATGTAGCTCATGCAGATACCGAACAGGATAAATGCCTGATACGTCAGCTTGAACATCGTGTTGGAGCGCGCATACGATTCTTCGTAGATATCGCGCACATAGACGAGCTCCGGAATGATGATAAGGCCGATGGCACAGAGGCCTAAAATACCGATCACCATATCGCTCACCGCAATCTCTCTCCAGAAATTACAGAAGGCAGAAACTTTTTTTGGCTTTTCCGCCGTTTCTTTTTCGCCCGGCTCCGGTTTTTTCTCTCCCAGAATCAGGGCAACGGCCTGCTCTTCCACCTCTTCCTGCGTCTTTCCATCGGCAAGTACAATCTGTCCCTGCCGCTCCATGCCCGGAAGATGACAGTTTTTCCGCCATGCTAGCAGAACGGCTGCGATAAACAGCACAACGAGCACCGTCGGAAGGCCCCAGAGAATCGCCAGCTGATACAGCATCGAATGGTGCTTGGCAATGCCGACACCGGAAACCATCGTCTCAAACTTCATTGTAAACGGAAGGGCGACAATCGTTCCAATTGCAAAAGCTTCTGCAGCCTGCAGGAGAACCGTTCCGATCGTCTCTTTCGCCCGCGCATGATACCGGTACAGCGCACCGTACAGAGAGAAGCCTGCAATCACGACGAAATAGATAACAAAATCCCAGTAGTTGGACCAGTGGAACACACCGATCAGAAAGCCCGCCGCGATGATCTGCGGCTGAAGCAGAACGTCTTTTAACGACCATTTCCACTCTTTTTCCGGATCACGGCAGGTATTTTTCACGTAGGAATATAAAAGGCCCAGCACCAGCAGGACGAACATGACATTCACCACATGGGCATGCAGGTCGCCGAGCACAAAGGAATACGATGGAAACTCATGAATCGTGCGGTCATTTTCCACAAGCGGGTCATACCCGATATAGCGGGTCGAACTCGGGAACCAGTAAGCCGATTCGTTCAGTCCCAGCCACTGTCGGATGCAGCCGTAAATCACATAGTGCATATTTCCTGCAAGGGAAACGGCGCCTCCCGAAAGAAGACCGCCAATCACCGGTGCAATCTGGCTTTTATTGCCGCCCTCTTTCCGGATGCAGTGGCACGCACGCGACTCTGCCAGATGGTAGGTGATCGAAAACGGCAGAACAAACGCGAACGATGCCACCATCGTACGCATCAGATGGTACGTCTGCTTTACATCCGTGAAGGTAATCTTCGTCAGAAATACGGCATAGAACTGGCCGCCGTAATAGTAGTTAATACCGCTTCCGCTGTACCAGAGATCCTCTGCCGGAACGGCGGTGCTGCGCATCATGGCCTTCATAAAACCATAATCCATGAATTTTTCGGTTCCGTGTGCCTCCGGGTGAAAGCCCGCAAGGTAGGTCCAGAGAAGGAAAAAGGCGAAAAACAACACTTCTTCCATCATCAGGAAGTCGATTTCCGGCGCATGGACGCGTACCTTAAAGCATCCGAAAATCCAAGAAGCCAGGATCAGTACACCGACTGTGATCAGGCAGACCGGTGCGGTAAACGGAACCAGTCCGAAGCTTCCAAGAGCAAATACAGCAAAACCGGAAACAACGATGCCAAGCACTTTAGAAAACATCCATCCCCGGTCATGAAACCGCGGAAACAGCGCTGCGGCAGCCGGATAAAATCCAATACCGAGCACCAGGGTCATAAGCCACCACTTCAGGAACGAAACGTTGTCCGTTCCAAGAAGCGGCGTTGTGGCCAGCACAAGCAACACCAGCAGAATGCCGGAAACTGTCGTCTTTTTGCTCATCTTTAATTATCTTCCTCTGTCATTGTGTAGACATGACGTTTTCTTGCCATCTCATCGCTTGCAAGATACTCGTCGTAGGTGGTCATCTTATCGATCAGCGCGCCGTTCGGAAGGATCTCCATGATACGGTTTGCTGTGGTCTGTACAAACTGATGGTCGTGGCAGGTGAACAAGAGCACGCCCGGAAATTTGATCAGACCGTTGTTCAGTGCAGTGATGGACTCCATATCCAGATGATTGGTCGGCTCATCAAGAACGAGAACGTTTGCACCGGAAATCATCATCTTGGAGAGCAGGCAGCGCACTTTCTCTCCTCCGGAAAGGACTCTGACACGTTTCACACCGTCCTCACCGGCAAAAAGCATTCTTCCGAGGAATCCGCGGACATACGTTACGTCCTTGATCTCGGAATACTGGGTCAGCCAGTCTGCGATCGTCAGGTCGCAGTCGAATTCTGCGGTGTTGTCCTTCGGGAAGTAAGCCTGTGTGGTGGTTACGCCCCATTTGTAGTAACCGGAATCCGGCTCTTCTTCTCCGGTCAGAATCTTGAACAGCATGGTGATCGCCTGCTCGTTGCTTCCGACGAAAGCAACTTTATCTTCTCTTCCGAGGGTGAAGCTTAAGTTATCCAGGATTTTCACGCCGTCTACGGTTTTGGTCAGTCCCTCTACCTGCAGAACGTCGTTTCCGATCTCACGGTTCGGACGGAAATCGATGTAAGGATATTTCCGGCTGGACGGTTTGATATCGTCGAGCTGGATTTTCTCCAGGGCTTTCTTACGGGAAGTAGCCTGTTTACTCTTCGATGCGTTGGCGCTGAATCTAGAGATGAAGTCCTGTAACTCTTTGATCTTCTCCTCTTTCTTCTTGTTCGCCTCTTTCATCTGTTTTACCAGCAGCTGGCTGGACTCAAACCAGAAGTCGTAGTTTCCGGCATAGAGCTGGATTTTTCCGTAATCTATATCTGCGATCTGGGTGCAGACTTTATTCAGGAAGTAACGGTCGTGGGATACAACGATAACGGTATTCTCGAAGTTGATCAGGAACTCCTCAAGCCACTCGATCGCATCGAGATCCAAGTGGTTGGTCGGCTCGTCGAGAAGAAGGATGTCCGGATTTCCGAACAGGGCTCTTGCAAGAAGAACTTTGACCTTCTGGCTGCCGGTCAGGTCTGCCATCTGTGCGTAGTGCAGTTCCGGCTCAATGCCAAGGCCGTTTAAGAGCTGCTCTGCATCGGTCTCTGCCTCCCAGCCGTTCATCTCTGCAAACTCACCCTCGAGCTCGCTCGCTTTGATACCGTCCTCATCGGTGAAGTCTTCTTTTGCGTACAGCGCCTCTTTCTCTTTCATGATCTCATAGAGACGAGCATTTCCCATGATAACGGTGTCGAGTACCGGATAGCTGTCGTATTTGAAGTGGTCCTGCTCGAGGAAGGAAAGACGCTGGCCCGGTGTAATGGTTACGTCTCCGTTTGTCGGTTCAAGCTGGCCGGACAAGATTTTCAGAAAGGTTGATTTTCCCGCTCCGTTGGCACCGATCATGCCGTAGCAGTTTCCCTCGGTGAATTTGATATTGACATCTTCAAACAACGCTTTTTTTCCGACACGAAGTGTCACATTATTTGCTGCAATCATACTTTTTAAAACCTCATTTTCTTATTCTTAATTGTAATCGTGAAGTTACCGCCGGGGTTTCCCGGTCATACGGAGTATAGTCTACCATAGGTTTCCGTTTTCTGGCAAGTAGGGAAAGCCCTTATTCTTCGTCTTTTTCACCGGAAATTGTAAAAAAGCTGTCATCCCGGTCTTTTTTGTCGATCAGTTCATTGTACTGCAGGCATTCATACTGCCGTTCGTACTCGAGATCCTCCTCCGGCGCATCGCTGTCGTTCCAGCGGTACCAGGTTCCGTCACTTGCTAAAAAGCCGAGGTGATTGAGCGCCGGCATCTTCTCGCGCAGGTCAAGCAGATACTCGTTGTACGGTGTCAGTTCCAGGCCGGTAAGGCTTAACGCATAGCTTGAGAGATAGTTTGTGCTGATCCAGACATTGCTCTCGGATTTCATGCTGTAGTTGGTCCAGATGAAGAACGGGGTTCCATAGAACTTCTCCTGATCCTCGACCGAAAGATTCTGATAAGCGTCTCCGGCAATCCATGTTTCAAACGCATCCGGCAGTTTCGGGGAATGATCGCCGAACATAATGATCATTGTCGGCTCGTCCACCTGCTGGAAATACCGGATCAGATAGGAAATTGCCTCATCGGAAAGCTTTAACAGGGAGAAATACTGATCGGCCTCATCACTGTCGTAGCCGTTGCAGTTGATATCCGCCTGGAAATAACGGTTCGTGTAGCCGCTGTGGTTCTGCATCGTCACATCAAAGAGGAAGAACGGGCTGCCCGGCTCCTTGTTCTCGTAGGTTTCCACGATCTTCTCATAGTTCGCCTGATCGCTGATCATGCCGCGGTACCGCTTGGCCGTATCGGAGAACTGATCAATCGAGATGAAATCATCAAAATCAAGGAAACGGTATGCCGTGCTCCGCTTCCAGTTTGTCGCCTTGTTCGGATGCATCGCAATTGCCTGATAACCCTGGTCTTTTAACGTCGTGACAAGGGAATACTGGCTGTGCGTAAAGTAGCTGACGTACGGCACCATGCCCGGGAACCGCTTGCAGGAGTTTCCGGTCAGGAACTCATACTCCGTTTTTGCTGTTCCGCCGCCCTTGGTACACGTCAGCGTGTGCCCTTTGATAATATTTTCGGTCAGCGAGTCGAGGAACGGCATGTAGCTCTCGCTCGTCTGCGGATCGCCGACGGAACGGTAGTCAAACCACGACTCGTTCATGATCGCGATGATGTTGACGGGTGTCACGCTATCCGCATTATCTTTTCGAAGATCTTCTGTTTTCGTCTCTTTCTCGCTCGTATCGGCAATCGCTGTCACTTCGTCTTTCGAATAGCCGTCCGGCGGTGTCAGGCGCATGTATTTGGCGACCGCGGTAAAACCGACTGTCGTTCCGTACTGGCGGTATGTCTTCGCCGGATTCCAGAGGTCACTGATGACACCGAACTCGGCGTTCCAGTTCAGATTCATGTACGCCAGGTATGTTCCGAGCGTCAGCGCAGCAGCAGCCACGCGGAGCAGAATTTTATTTCTCGTTTTCCGTGCAAAACGGTATTCCCGGCTCTGCAGCCAGAGGCGCACAACGAGCATCATCGTGATAAACGAAGTCACGATTTCACCTGTGATCTCGAATTTGTAGCCGCCGACTACGTCCGCCGCCGTCGCAATGCTGTACAGATCGATGAGCTGGAACGCTTCTCCGCGGAACAGATAAACATAGTAGAATACCAGACTCATGCAGAAATAAAAGATGTTCATGAAAATCATCGCGCGGCGGATGGAGTTCAGAAAGAGGGAAACGAGAATGGAAAGTACGAAAATGACACCGATATTCAACAACGCATAATACCATTTCATCTCCCGGAACTGGCTGTTTGTGACAAATTCCAGTGTGGCAAACAGATAGGCTGCGTTTGCCAGCATCAGAATCGGCTGTTTCCATCCCACATAGCGCGGTTTTGGTTTCTGGTCCGGCTTTGCAGCAAACCGGCAGAAACTGACGACTGTCGTCAGTATGATACACGCCAGCAGGCACGGGAACAGAAAGTGAATACTCCACTCCCGGTCTGCCGCCGTCGTATCCAGCAGCGGGCGCGCCAGAAACAGCAGCACCGCCAGCACGCCGAAATACAAAACAAGAAACGCGCACCGGGCGCGCTCCTTTTGATTCTCTTTTAATCTCTGATAAAACTTCTGCATCGAAACTTTATGCTCCTTTTATAAACAAGAATTATAATCCTTCCGTAAACGGCTCGTCCGCCGGATAGCCGCCGCCTAATTTTTGCATACAGCGCTGGATGGAATCTTTTGAATTTCCCCAGTCCTTATCCTTGTTGCGGTAATCGAATTTGTCAGTAAACCATGTTACCTCTTCCTGCAGCCGCTGGTAATTTTCTTTCATGATTTTGAACAGAGTCGGGTAAAATTCCGCTTTCTGTTTATCATTCAGCTTTTTCTCCGCCGTTTCTACCAGATCCGCAAAATGCGGCAGACAGAAGCCTTTTCCCTCGCGGAACAGTCTTGCAAACTCCTCGTCTTTTTTGTAGAGATCAAAGAACGTATCAAGATAGCGGTTATAGTTTGCCTTGAAGTGATCGCAGACGTAGCACGAATGCGTCTTCTCATCAATCCACTGGCCGATCGCAGTCTCACGGCCCTGTTTGTCGAGGGATGTCTTCTGCATCCGCTTGAACACCGAGGATTTTCCCGGTGCAAACAGATCCATCTGTGCGGCAAGCTCCTGGTTCAGTTTTTTCAGATGGGTGGATAAAATCAGACCGCTTCCGAGACGGTTTCCGTAATCGTACATCATTTTATAGTGGTGGCGGCAGAATCCCATCGCGTCTGTTTCCGCACGCACATCATCCTCCATATAGGATGCGCCGGAACCGAGCGCAAACGAAATCGCATGCTGCTCTGCTTCCCGCTCCAGATAGCAGAACGGGCACTCATCTTCCGCCTTGAATGCATCCATCAGCGGAATGGTATGGATCGACTCTTTCATATGCAAAAACCTCCGATTTTATTTGTTGGTGCTTTCTACAGCATACACAAAAACCTCTCATTTGTCAAAAGAACTCTTTTTCCTGTTTTCCTATTATTCTGATGGATAATTTCTATATTTTGCACAATTTACATGTGCATTATAAAAATTTAAAGTTGTTTCTTTTTGGTATTTAATCGTTTAAGATAAATATTATATAAGTCTTTGTATCACTCTGTTCAGAAAGGAGCCATAGCAATGGGAGAACGTCATACGGAGGAGATGCGCCTCCTCGGTCTTACCATCGCTTTTTATCGCAGAGCACGCGGATTAACGCAAAGTGAGCTTGCCGAAGCTGTCCAGATCAGCCGTACACATATGAGCAACATCGAAGCGCCAAACAGTCATACCTCTCTGTCTCTAAACAAGCTGATGGATATTGCGGAAGCACTCGAAATTCCGCTGAAAACATTATTTGATTTCAAACGGTAAGCCCGGAAAGCTTTCCGTTTTTTATAGCAGATTTTTACAGCAACCCCCCGCAGCCGGTGTGCGCCCGGTGCGGGGGGCTTTTTCTCTCTTATTTTCCCGAAAAATCCGGAGTTCCGTCAAGATTATACGGGGTCACCTGGTATACATAGTAGTTCAGCCAGTTCGTGTACAGATTGTTCGCATGTGACCGCCATAAAAGCACTGGTTTTGTATTTGGATCGTCGTTTTTATAATAGTTCTTCGGAATCTCAATCGGGAGTCCTTTGTCTTTATCGCGGTGGTACTCGCCGTCGAGCGTCATACGGTCGTACTCCGGATGACCCATCACAAAAATCTTTCTTCCCTCTTCCGCCATGCCAAGATAGAATCCGGCTTCGTCGGACTCTGCGAGAATCGTGACATCTTTGCAGGCACGGATATCGTCGATCGGTACTTCTGTGTGGCGGGAATGCGGTGCCAAAAACTCGTCATCGAAGCCTCGCACAAGCGGGATCTTGCGGTTGTTGACTTTGTGCCAGAACAGCCCGAATTTCTTCTCCGGAAGCATCCGTTTCTTCAGTCCGTAGAAATGATACAGACTCGCCTGGGCTCCCCAGCAGAGGAACATCGTGGAGGTAACGTGTGTGTTCGTCCAGTCCATGATCTTTGTCAGTTCATCCCAGTAGTCAACTTCTTCAAATTCCATCTGCTCGACCGGTGCACCGGTGATGATCATACCGTCGTAATAATTTTTCCGCACATCCTCAAATTTCACATAGAACGTGTTCAGATGGCTGGTCGATGTATTTTTCGCCTCGTGGCTTGCCACCATCAGAAAGGTGACATCAACCTGCAGGGAGGTGTTGGAAAGGGAGCGCAGAAGCTGCAGCTCGGTATCTTCTTTGAGCGGCATCAGATTCAGGATCATAATCTTCAGCGGACGGATGTCCTGATGAACCGCTCTTGTCTCGTCCATGACGAATATATTTTCGCTTTCGAGTATTTCTTTTACAGGTAAATCTGCCTGAACTTTAACCGGCATATTCTTTTTCCTCGTTTCTATTCTTCTTGATCTGCCGCGCTTTTCTCTGCGCAGACAGGCGGTTTGCTTTTTCCGGCAGGAATTTCTGCCGTCTGTTTCCGATTATAGCAGATTCCCGCGCGGGATGCAAACCGCCTTTGCAGATATTTCGTTATTCTTCTGTCATCTTCAGAAATTCCTCTTCTGAGATCACCGGCACGCCGAGTTCGCGCGCTTTCCGGTTTTTGGAGGAACTGGATGTCGTGTCGTTGTTGATCAGATAGCTCGTCTTTCCCGTTACACTTCCGGTGGCTTTTCCGCCGAGCTCCTCGATTCTTGCCTTTAATGCATTCCGGTTCGGGAAATGTTCCACACTTCCGGTGATAACGAAGGTAAGACCGGCTAATTTCTGTTCTTCCTGGCTTGCCTGCGGCTTCTCAATCGTCAGATACGACAGAAGGCGCTCAAGGCGTTCTTTATTTTCCTCATCCGCAAAGTAATCCACGATGCTTTTTGCAATCACTTCTCCGACACCGTCGATCTGCGCGAAATCCTCCGCCGATGCATTCCGGATCCGGTCGAGATCGAAATCGAAGGCTTTGCAGATCATTCTCGCGTTTGCAAGACCGATATTTAAGATGCCAAGTCCGAAAATCAGACGGGGCAGCGTTGTATTTTTCGCGCGCTCGATGCTATCGATCAGATTCTGGTATGATTTTTCACCGAAACCGTCCATCTCCACAATCTCGTCGCGGTAGCGGTCGAGACGGAAAATATCGGCAAACTCACGGATGAAGCCGTGGCCCACGAATTTTTCGAGCGTTGCCTCCGACATGCCGTCGATGTTCATCGCGTCGCGGCTTACAAACAGGGTGAATGCCTTCATGAATTTTGCCGGGCACTCCGGATTCGTACAGTAGAGGGTCTCGACATTGTTCATCATCTGAATCCGGGTGGCACCGCCGCAGGCAGGACACGTTTCCGGAATATCGCGCACACCGCTTCTCGTCAGATTCTCTGAGATCTGTGGAATGATCATGTTTGCTTTGTAGACAAGGATTTTATCACCCACACCGAGATCCAGCGAACGCATGATACTGATGTTGTGGACGCTTGCGCGGGAAACCGAAGTTCCTTCCAGCTCGACCGGCTCAAAAACCGCAACCGGATTGATGAGACCGGTTCTCGACGGGCTCCACTCAATTTCAAGCAGAGTGGTCTCCTTCTGTTCATCCGCCCATTTGAAGGCGAAAGCGTTCCGCGGGAATTTCGCGGTTGTGCCGAGTGATTCTCCGTAGGCGATATCGTCATACAACGCGACAAGGCCATCGGACGGGAAATCGTTTGTCTCGATTTTCGTGGAGAAATATTGCATCGCCTCGTCGAGGTTATCTTTGGTGACAACCTTGTATTCCACCACCTCGAAGCCCTGCTCTTTCAGCCACTCCATCTGACGGATTCTGGAATTTTCGAAATCCTGTTCCGGAGCGCTCACAAGCGCAAATGCCATAAAATGAACGTGGCGTTTTGCCGTAATCTCATTGTTCAGCTGGCGCACAGAACCGCTGCAGAGGTTCCTCGGATTCTTGTATTTCGCATCGACATCCTCAATCTCCTCGTTGATCTTCTCAAAATCGGAATAGCGGATGATCGCCTCGCCGCGCAGAACCAGCTCTCCCTGGTACGGGATTTTTAAGGGAATATTTTCAAACACTTTTGCATTGTTCGTGACAACCTCTCCGATCACGCCGTTTCCACGGGTGACGGCCTTTGCGAGGGTACCGCCGCGGTACGTCAGAACGACGGTCAGACCGTCCATCTTCCAGGATAGCAGCGTTTTGTGATCCCCGATGAAGCTGCGGAGCACTTCCACATCTTTCGTTTTATCAAGGGAAAGCATCGGTGACTCGTGCGCTTCTTTCGGCAGTTCGTCCATCGCCTCGTAGCCGACTTTTGTGGTCGGGCTTCCGGCGAGTGTTACGCCTGTTTTTTCCTCTAATACCTGCAGTTCGTCATACAGCGTGTCGTACTCCAGGTTGCTCATGATCTCCCGGTCTTCCTGGTAATAGGCTTTTGCCGCTTCGTTCAGCTTTTTGACCAGTTCCTTCATCCGTTCTGTCTCGTTCATCGCTTTTCCTCCCCGATCTGCTTTTTCAGTTCTGCTAATTCTTTTTCCGTTAAAGGGCGGTACTCCCCTGTTTTCAGGTCTTTCAAGTGAATATTCATGATCCGCACACGTTTCAGCTTTGTGACACGATATCCTAATGCTTCGCACATCCGCCGGATCTGACGGTTCAGCCCTTGCGTCAGAATAATCGTAAAGCTGCGCTCTCCCGTTTTCTGGATCCGGCACGGGCGCGTCACGGTATCGAGAATCGGCACGCCGGATGCCATTTTTTTCAGAAATTCCGGTGTAATCTCTTTGTTTACCTCGACCTGGTATTCTTTTTCGTGGCGGTTTCTGGCACGCATGATACCATTTACAATCGCACCGTCATTCGTCATCAGAAGGAGGCCTTCGGAATCTTTATCGAGTCTTCCCACCGGGTAAATCCGCACCGGGTAGGACAGATAATCGATGACGTTGTTTTTCTCCCGTTTTTCCGCAGTACAGACGATGCCGCGCGGTTTGTTGAAGGCGAGATAGACTTTTTTCTCCTCCGGGACAACGGTTTTGCCTTTCACAACAACAACGTCGCCAGGCTCCACCTGCATGCCGGTTTCCGCGCGTTTTCCGTTTATAGTAATCTCGCCCGCTTCTGTCAGACGGTCCGCCTCCCGCCGCGAGCAGACGCCCGCATCACTTAAGTATTTGTTTAAGCGCATAGTTTTATCCTTCCAAAAAAGCAGTTTCATAAAAACCAGAAACTGCTTTTTTTGTTTTGTATTATTCTATTGTTCCTACTGAATGCTCTCTACATATGCTCTCAGGGAAGCATCTGCATCGAGTGCATTCTGATAATCGTTCTGAACCTGTTCGATCAGATTTTTGACTTCTTCGTTTTCGAGCGCCGCTTTCATAGCCTCGGTTACGGCCGCATCGCTGTCGGTATCATCCATGATTTTCAGGCTGCCGTCTTCTGTCGTGTAGAGATAATACTCCGAAAGCATCGGCAGGGTCTGGTTGATTCCCAGATATTTGCATCTGCTGCTGACAAACGCGATGTACGTTCCGTCATTTGGACCGCTGATCGTGTAGGCCTTTACATCTCCGTATGACTCCACATCGCTTTCTGCCTCAATCTGCGCCTGCTCCTCCGCGGTCAGATTATCTGTTACTGCAAAAAGACCGTTGATATTCCTTGCACCGAGCGCGGTGTAATACTGCTCCAGCACGGTGCTTACTTCCGGGACATTGTCCGCGTCAAAGGAGACAGCCGTATTATCGGTATTCTCTGTATTACTGGTATCGTCTGCCGCTTCCGGCTCACTTGTCGGCTCAGCCTCTGCATCCGGCGCGCTGGCAGTATCGGTACTGGAAGCATCTGCACTGGAATCATTCGCGGAATCCGAAACGTCCGATGAAATGCCTGTGCTGTCCTCAGAATCTGCTTTGCTGTCTGCTTTTACCTGTGTCTTTTTATCCGGCACATTGTTTCCGGTGCTGCTGCTTGTTACGGTTCCGCCGCTCGATTTTCCATCGTTTTTTGGTGATACCAGATGAACGATGAGAAGAACCGCTGCCACAATCAGGAGAATTGCTCCGATCAGAAGCATGTAGCGCAGATTATCGGAAATCCATTCCCGAATTTTATCTTTTGTTGTCATTGGTCTTGCCATATTTTTCCTCCTTCATCAAAACTGATCCGCCGGATCAGTTATTGATATGCTCAGTAAGCAAAAAAACCTCTACTTCACACCGAAGCAGGGGCTTTCCTTGTCCTGCGCCGGTCCTGCCCGCCGCAGCATGCCATGTAGCAAAAACGCGTCTGGAGGGATTCGAACCCCCGACACACGGTACCGGAAACCGTTGCTCTATCCCCTGAGCTACAGACGCTGATGTGATCTGTTTTCTCAACCACACTATGACAGTTTACCACAGACTCCTGCAATTGTAAAGTATTTTTCCCACCCAGCCGCCCATTTTTTTCTTAAATTATTCGCAGACTATTCTGCCACACAGCTTACGTTTCTTCCTCACACAGCGTCAGTTCCCCGCTTTCCCGGTGGTAATAATAAACGTGATCCGACAGAATCTCCTGCGGCTTGACCGTCTTTTCATTCACGTCCCGTACCATGTCGGAAAGACACTCCTCCGGGAACACATCATAATCCGGAATCACCATGCACTCGTGGATACTGCTCGGAATCACATAAAGACTTGCCTCAAAGCGCTGCGAAAGACTCTCCAGCACGCCGGGATAGCACATGCAGATTGCACCCAGCTTTCCTCTGCGGTTGCTGACCAGGTAAAACTGTTCCGCCAGCGGACCAAGCTCGAACCGGGGAAACGTTACCCCGTACTCCTCTTTCAAATACACCATAAGGCTGTCTGTGCGCACCGGCAGATCCCGCAGGGTGTTCTCCCAGGCACGGGCATCCAGCTCCTCCGCCGAAATTCCCCACAGCTCCCGGTGCGTCTCGTGGATCAGAATTGTCGCATCCGGCACGCGGTTTCCCCGCATCTGGTAATAGTACACGACCGCGAGATCGAGAAATTTTCTGTGCGGAACTTCGGAGAGCAGCGTACGGTTTTTCTCCGCATGAATGAGCTCGCAGTAGATCTGCGGCGCAGCATTTTTCCAGTTGGTAAAAAAGACAGCTTTCTCCGGTCTTCTCGCCTCCGCTTCCACCTTCCGGTACTGCTCCAGTACCTTTTCTGCAATCTGAGAAAGCGGCACGCCCTGCAGACAGCATTCATACAGAAGCTCCACGTAAATCGTCGGTGCAATCCAGTCCTTCTTTCTGCTGATGACAAACGCCTCTTTTTCGATACCGTTCAGCTTCTGCACCGATTCTATCTTCACCTCAAAATCATCGCCGGCTTTTCTTTTCAGCAGCGCGGCAAGCTGCTCTTTGAACATCTGATAGTCCATTTTTTCCCACCTTTCCTGTTTGATTGCCTTTTGTATTTTTGCTTTACGGAACAAAAAAAGCTCCGAAAAACACAACTTAAAAACCTCTGTACAGATCTGTATATGCCAGAGATTCGTTGGTTCGCGGAACTTCGAACGATGAGAAAAACGGGCCCGGACTGCTTCCGACAGCCTTTATCAGCCATTTTTCAGACGAATATTCTATTTATTTAGAAAACCGTGTCCGCCACAAAGAAAGTTGTGACGGACAACGGCGGGAACAGTCTTACTTATACACGGGACAGATATTCACCTGTTCTGGTATCAATTTTGATTTTGTCTCCCTGGTTTACGAACAGCGGAACGCTTACGGTAGCACCAGTCTCAACGGTAGCCGGTTTGGAAGCACCCTGTGCGGTATCTCCCTTGAAGCCTGGCTCAGTCTCGGTGATCTCAAGCTCTACAAACAGAGGCGGTTCGATTGCGAATACATTTCCGTTGTAGGAACATACTTTAACCATTTCGTTTTCTTTTACAAATTTCAGAGCATCTCCGATGGTCTCTTCGTTCAGAGCGATCTGCTCATAGTTTTCTACGTTCATGAAGTAGAATAAATCACCATCGCTGTACAGATACTGCATGTCTACACGCTCGATACGAGCCTGCGGGAATTTCTCAGTCGGACGGAAGGTACGCTCTACCACACCACCGTTGATGACATTTTTTAATTTTGTTCTTACGAATGCAGCTCCTTTACCAGGTTTTACATGCTGAAATTCAAGAATCTGAACGACCTGACCATCGATCTCGAGGGTAACGCCGTTTCTAAAATCTCCTGCTGAAATCATTCTGATTTTTCCTCCTTAACATAGTACGATGCGCCAAATGCGCACCATAGGCTTATCTTATAATATAATATTTTTCCCGATTTTTCAACTGTTTTTTTTCGTAATCCTGCCGCGGGCCAGATCACGCTCATAAAAGAACAGTACAATGTGCTCCAGATACCGTTTCAGAACGATCTGAATTTCCTCTTTCGGATTGATCGGCTCGGTCAGAATATTGTAAAGTCCGGTCCGTTTTGCACCGTACACATCGGTGAAAAGCTGATCCCCGACAAAGACCGCCTGCTCCTCTTTGATCCCCATTCTCCGGCATGCCTCCTGGTAGTTTTTCACCGAAGGCTTGTGCGCATTTTCGATATAGATAGAACCGACCGCATCGGCAAACGGAGCCACACGCGGTTTCTGATTGTTGGAAAGCAGACAGGTGGAAAAACCAGTCTCCCGAAGAGACGCAAAGAACGCAGCCGCCTCCTTCGTTGCCGGCGCACCGTGCGGAACAAGCGTATTATCGATATCAAAAATCACGCCCCGGTATCCTTTCCGGTACAGATCCGCGTAATCGATCGTATAGGCACTTTTTTCTCTCCGGTCCGGGTAAAACATCCGCATCAGTATAGTTCCCCGGTTCTTCTGGTTTTTTCCACTCATCTTCTTTCTCCAATCCTCTTTTCGTTTATACAGTAACTTTATTCTTCTTTCAGAAACTCCTGCAGAGCCTCAAAATTTGCTTTCATCTGGTCATAGCCGTGCTGGTAAAATTCCCGCAGCTTCTCCTCGTCCTTTTCGAGACGCGATACCGCCGGTATCTCCGGGCGGATCACAAAGACGGAGCCTTCTTCTTCCCATTTTTCGATGCATTCGAGTACCTGGTTATAATGTTTCGCGCGGTTTACAAGCGCACGCACGAGATTCGGGTATTTGCGGAATGCCGCCACATACAGCTCCCAGCCTCTCGTTCCCTCTTTTTTGCGGTAACCGAAATTCCGTGTCAGAATAATGACATTTTTTCGGTGTCCCGTCTTTAAGGAACGGATAATCGGGATCGAATCGGCAACACCGCCGTCGACGTACTCGTTTCCGTCGATCTCCACCATCGGGCAGGCGATCGGCATGCTCGATGATGCACGGCCAATTGCAAGCAGACGTTCTTTATTTTCGCGGTCATCCAGATATTCCGCGCGTCCCGTCTCACAGTTTGTCACAACCAGCTCACACGTCTGCGGCGATGCAAAATACGTATCAAAATCAAATGGAAAAATCTCATACGGATACCGTTCGAACACCATATCCATGTCGAGCAGTGCTTTTTTCTCAACGATTGTCTTGATATTCTTATTGACGTAGCGGTTTTTCTCATCCGTGACAATCATACAGTCCCTCGTTCTGCCAATCTGGCGCGATACATAGTCCAGCGCATTGCAGGCTCCGGCGGAAACGCCGATCACATGAGGGATATAATACTCCTGCTCCATCAGAAAGTCCAGCGCTCCTGCTGTAAAGACGCCGCGATTGGCCCCTCCTTCCAATATGACTGCTCCGGATTTTGTTATGCTGTAATTTTTTGTCTCATTCATTCTCCTGCACTCTCCTATTTTTCACAATGACACATTACTTCCTGCACAGAGCAATGCCGGAGCAGATCGGAAAATCCCGACACGCTCCGGCCCTTCTGCCTGTTTTATCTGTTTTCCAGCGGAACATAGTCCACTTCATCTTTGACACTCTTGTACGCCGGGCGGATGATCTTGTCGGTGTTGATCAGTTCCTCCATCCGGTGTGCACTCCAGCCGACGATACGCGCGCAGGCGAACATCGGGGTGTAGAGCTCCAGCGGAAGATCCAGCATGCTGTAAACGAAGCCGCTGTAGAAGTCGACGTTTGCGGATACACCTTTGTAAATATGGCGCTCCTCGCCGATGATCTTCGGAGCCAGTTCCTCGACCATAGCGTACAGCCGGTAATCTTTCTCTCTGTGTTTTTCTTTTGCCAGCTGCTCAACGAAGGTCTTGAAGATGCGCGCACGCGGGTCGGAAATGGAGTAAACCGCATGGCCCATACCGTAAATCAGACCTTTCTGGTCGAACGCCTCTTTGTGCAGCAGCTTTCTTAAGTAATTCGATACTTCTTCCTCATCCGTCCAGTCTTTGACGTGTGACTTCATATCGTCGAACATCCGCACAACCTTGATGTTTGCACCGCCGTGCTTCGGTCCCTTTAAGGAGCCGAGCGCCGCTGCAATTGCGGAGTACGTATCGGTTCCGGAAGAAGAAACAACATGTGTTGTAAAGGTTGAGTTGTTACCGCCGCCGTGCTCCATGTGGAGGACGAGGGCAAGATCGAGGATCTTCGCCTCCAGCGGGGTGTATTTCTGATCCGGGCGGAGCATCAGCAGAATGTTTTCTGCGGTGGAAAGCTTCTTCGACGGATTGTGGATATATAAACTTTTTCCCTTGATATAATGGTTGTACGCCTGATAGCCATAGACGGACAGCATCGGGAAAACAGAAATCAGGTTAATGCACTGGCGAAGCACATTCGGAAGGGAGGTATCATCTGCGTGGTTGTCGTACGCGTACAGGGTCAGAACGCTTCGGGACAGAGTGTTCATCATGTCCTTGGTCGGCGCTTTCATAACAACGTCACGCACAAAGTTCTTCGGCAGGGACTGCTGCTGTTTTAAAATCGTCTTAAAATGCTTAAGCTGCTCTTCATTCGGCAGATTTCCAAACAGGAGCAGATAAGCGACTTCTTCAAATCCCATACGGTTTTCACTCAAAAATCCCTGGGTCAGTTTTTCCACGTTGATGCCGCGGTAGTACAGACGTCCGTCACACGGTGTTTTGACGCCGTCAATGATATCCGAAGACACAACGTTTGAAATCTGTGTCAGTCCCGCAAGGACGCCAACGCCGTTGACATCGCGCAGTCCGCGTTTTACATCGTATTGCCCATACAGCGAAACATCCATTTTGGAGTTATCCAGACAGATGTTTGTCAGTTCCTCTATTTCCGGTGTTACTTTCATGCTAAAAGCCATATGCATTCCCCTTTCTCTTCTCTTTTTTTACTCACTTTCGCTCATTATAGCATTAAACCAAGGGATTCGTATACTGAAATTTTTATAAACATTCGAAAAATTTTCGTAAGATTTTGTCTCACAAAAGGTATCAGGCTTCTGTTTTACATGCATCGAAGGCTTGATCCAGTGCGTCCAGGAAATCTCCCATCACGTAATACAGCGTCTCAAACCGCAGATAATCGAGGACGTTTTCATCCCACATAAACTTCAGCACCGGCGGGAATTCCTCATCGGACTCCCAGAACTGGAAGACGAGCGGCAGAAACGGAAAGACATGAAAAACAAAAGCAGCGTCTCCCGGGAAATATGGTTTTCCGCCAAGGGAAACGCATGCTTTTTTCAGCTGTTCCACATGCCCGTCATACCGTGCGGCGCGGCTGTCGTGAACGCCGGACGCAATCGTGCGGCCTTTGATCGTTCCCTTTAAGGAATTGGTACGCGCATACGTGCCGGCGAGCACAATCTCCTTCTTTCCGCAGCAGAGCAGGTCGAAAATCGTCAGCGTCTCATTGAAACTGCCCTGATGTACATGAAGAAAATGGTCTTTTGATCCCTCTACAACGCCGGTATGGCGGTTCACTCTCCATTCTTCAAAAAGATACGGCACATAGAAATAATCGCCATCAAACGCAAAGCCATACTTTCCTTCGATCTCCTTCTGATCGTATGTCAGAAAACGTTCCTGCATCTGATCACGCATTTTAATATAGTTCGACACTTCCATTTTTTTGCCTCCCGCTATTTGTCGAGCATCTTTTTCAGCTCGTCCATGAACGTGTTGACGTCCTTGAACTCACGGTAAATCGACGCAAAGCGGACGTACGCCACCTGATCCAGGTCTTTTAAGTAATGCATGACCTTCTCTCCGATCACAGAGCTTGGAATCTCGCGTTCCTCGCCGTTGAAAAGCTCCGTCTCCACCTTGTTGACCATCTCGTTGATCTTCTCGGCGGACACCGGCCGTTTGTGGCAGGCGCGCAGGATACCGGTCTCGATTTTCGAGCGGTCATACTGCTCGCGGTTCATATCTTTTTTGATGACGATCAAAGGGATCGTCTCCACTTTTTCGTATGTCGTAAAGCGTCTGCCGCAGACATCGCACATCCGGCGGCGGCGGATCGCATTGCTGTCTTCAATCGGGCGTGAATCCACAACCCGGGTATTATCCTGATTACAAAATGGACATCTCATATCTTTCGTCCTCGTTTCTAAATAAGTATTTCGGAAAGTTTTCTACTTTTACAGTATACGCATTTTTCCGTGAAATTCAAGTCAACTGCAGCAACATTTTCGCATATGTTTTTCCATAGGAATCAGTAAAAAGGAGCACCGCATGCGCGTTGTAGATCTCCGCCAGAAAGAAGTTATCAATATCTGCACCTGCAAAACGCTCGGCTGTCCGATTGATGTGGAATTCAATCCAAAAACGGGACATCTTACCGGACTCGTTCTTCCGGGTCCTGTGAAATTCTGCGGCTTTTTCTGCCACGGCGAGGATTTTGTGATCCCATGGGACCGCATCTGCCAGATCGGCAACGATATCATTCTCGTCGAAATTCCGGAAAAAGAGAAAAAACAGCCCTGATCAACGGATATGAAAACCGAATTCCGATTCCAGCGGAATCTTCGTCCATTTTGCATCCGTGATTTCGATGTAGCTGGAGGTGCGGATCCTTTTGATCATCTCCGTGATCGTCTCCTCATCACCCTGCACCTCCATCTCCACCGTCTCATCCCAGCAGTTTCTCACCCAGCCTGTCAGCCCGAGCTGGTAGGCAGCATAATACGCCCGGTAACGGAACCCCACGCCCTGCACCTGGCCGTAGAAAATCACATGGTACCGGATTTCTTCTTTTTCGTCTCTTCTGTCTCGTTTCGCTGTCTCGTTCATATTTCTCTGCCTCCCAACAGTCATTGCCTAAAATTCGTCTGCCGTCGCACAGTACAGCGGAAGCGGGAACCAGTCGGATGGAATGTTCTTCCAGATTTCAGATGGAACCTTGCTTCCCTTACTTGCCAGCGGTGAAAGAAGCAGTTCCTGCGCCTGCTCCCGGTTGAGTACATCTGCCCCCGGATGGGCTTCCCGTGTCACGGTCACAGTTCCATCTTTTACCGTCACGGTCAGCGGCTGTCCCTCCAGTACGGCAGACCACGTTCCATCGCTGATGCCCATCGTCTCTGCTTTCATGGTCAGCATTGCCTCGATGACGTCTGCAAATTGGAAAATACGGTACATCGCGGAACCGCAGCGCTCTTTTGTGAAGCTTTCGCAGACTTCCGATAACGCTGCTGCTTTTCCGGTCTCATACACCGGAATGGAAATGAAAAGAGAGTCAAGCGCATTTTCTTTTAAATAAGCGGCAAGTGCAGGAACGAAATCCTGTTCCTCCAACACTTCTGCTTCCACAACCTGGTTTCCGCCGCAAAGTGCCAGATATCCGATCCGCTCACCGTTTTTCCAGATTGCAATTGCCTGCTCGCCGAACGTTTTCAGGCAGGCTTTCACATCCTCTCTTACCACGTAAAGCGGTTTTTCCTCATTCAGCTTCTTTGCAAAGGCTGCCGCCTCTTCGTCCGCTTCGCCGTTTTCCGGAAACAGCGGCGCAAAGGTGTAAGCGGAGAGTTCCCCGTTTTTCCAGGTATGGCGCACATTTGCCACATCCAGGTAAAACGTGTATTTTTCACTTCCCGGCGTAAAGCCAAAGTAGGCATACCGCTGTCTCTGGCCGTCCAGTGCCAGAAGATCACACGTTCCTTCCAGATCCGTAATCCAGTCGCCAAGAAGACGCTTCATGTGGCCTTCGCCCCTTGCCTTTGGATGCACGGAAACGCTTCCCACATATCCTGCGCGGAGCAGCTTACCCCCTGCTGCCATTTGCTGCGGAAGCACCGCAATCTCGGCCCGGAGTCTGCCGTTTTCCGCAACAGCGACGCGGTGGATCCGTGCCATTTCCGGTCCTGCCTGATAAACCCTTGGAATTAACTGCTCAAAGTCGTGCGGACGGTGTGCCGTGCTGAACACGTAGTTTGCAAGTTCGATGCAGTCCTCCCACTCTTCCGGCTTTGCAAGTCTGTACTCTGTCATAATGTAAAAACCTCCTGATCCTAAAAACCCTTTTGTTTTTGCTCTTCTTTTTCTCTATCCTAACGGATTTTTGTCCTTTTGTCACGAAAATTCCGAACAAATTGCAATATTTTTGCTATATCTGGTAAAAAAAAGAAACGCGCCCGGAAATTTTCATTCCAGGCGCGTTTCCCTTTTCTCAACGTTTCCTGTTTTACTGGATTCCTTTTACGGTGTAATCCTGTGCCTCTACGGCTGTTTTCAGCACATCGTCTGATACAGGAGCTGTCAGTGTTACAACGGCTGTTCCTTTTTCATGGCTTACTTCTGCGGATGCAACACCCTCGATTGCCTCAAGTGTTTTCTTCACTCTTGCCTCGCAGTGGCCGCACATCATGCCCTCGATTGTCATGGTTTTTACCATTCCCTGTTCTGTTGTCATGTTCAGATCCTCCTTTAGAATTTCGTTTTTGATTCTTTTATCTTTTGACGCGTCGTGCATCCGAAACAGATTCAGACGCAGGGCGTTTGTCACAACGCAGAAGCTCGAAAGGCTCATCGCCGCCGCACCGAACATCGGGTTCAGCTTCCAGCCGAACAGCGGGATCCATACGCCCGCAGCCAGCGGAATACCGATGATATTGTAAATGAAGGCCCAGAACAAATTCTCGTGAATGTTCCTGAGGGTCGCACGGCTTAAGCGGATCGCTGCCGGTACATCGGAGAGGCGGCTCTTCATCAGGACAACGTCTGCCGCATCGATCGCGATATCGGTTCCTGCTCCGATGGCAATACCGATATCCGCACTGGTCAGAGCCGGTGCATCGTTGATGCCGTCTCCTACCATCGCTACTTTTCCTTTTTCTTTCAGGCGGCTGATGACCGCTTCTTTTCCATCCGGCAGAACGCCTGCGATGACTTCGTCCACACCTGCCTCAGCGCCGATGGCACGCGCGGTGCGCTCATTGTCTCCGGTCAGCATCACGACACGGATTCCCATATTCTGCAGCTCTTTCACCGCACGCGGGCTGTCCTCTTTGATGACATCCGCAACCGCGATCATACCGAGCATCTTTCCGTCTTCACTGAAGAACAGCGGTGTCTTTCCTTCTTCGGAAAGTTTTGCTGCCTGCTCTTCCATCTGTTTCGAGAGAACCGCTTTTTTCGTAATCAGTGCGCGGTTGCCTCCGCAGAGCTCTTTTCCGTTCCGTTTTGCCACAAGGCCGTTTCCAGGAAGCGCAGAGAAATCACTGACTTCTTCGCGGGCCAGGCCTTTTTCCTCTGCAAGTGCAAGAATCGCACGGGCCAGCGGATGCTCACTTTTCTGCTCCAGTGCAAAGGCACCTTTTAAAAGCTCCTCCTCACTTACACCGTCCGCCGGGACAAGATCGGTTACCTGCGGCTCTCCGCTTGTGATGGTTCCAGTCTTATCGAGTGCAACGATCTGTGTTTTTCCTGTCTCCTCGAGAGAAACTGCGGTTTTGAACATCGTTCCGTGTTTTGCTCCCATTCCGTTTCCGACCATGATCGCAACCGGTGTTGCAAGGCCGAGCGCACACGGGCAGCTGATAACGAGAACGGAAATACCTCTTGCAAGAGCAAAGCTGACGCTCTCTCCTGCAAACAGCCAGATCACAATCGTAGCAAGTGCAATGCAGATAACGGCCGGCACAAAAATACCGGAAACTTTATCGGCCACTTTGGCGATCGGCGCTTTTGTCGCTGCCGCATCGCTGACCATCTGAATGATCTGGGAGAGTGTTGTGTCTTCTCCGACTCTCGTCGCCTCACAGGTCAGGAAACCGGACTGGTTTAAGGTCGCCGCCGATACGCGGTCGCCGGCCTCTTTATCCACCGGAATACTCTCGCCAGTCAGCGCGGATTCGTTGACGGCACTCGTTCCCTCCAGGACAACGCCGTCCACCGGAATATTTTCGCCCGGGCGGACGATGAAATGATCGCCCTTTTTCACCTGATCAATGCCGACTTCCACTTCTTTTCCGTCTCTTAAGAGAACGGCGGTCTTCGGAGCCAGCTTCATCAGACTCTTTAACGCATCGGTCGTTTTTCCTTTGGAAATCGACTCCAGCATTTTTCCGACGGTAATCAGGGTCAGAATCATGGCTGCGGACTCGAAGTAAAATTCATGCATATAGCTCATGACTGCATCCATGTCCCCCTGTACCTGCGCTCCCGTCATGGCAAACAGGGCGTAGACGCTGTATACAAACGATGCGGTAGAACCAAGCGCTACCAGCGTGTCCATGTTCGGTGCTTTATGCCAGAGACTCTTGAAACCGCTGATAAAGAATTTCTGGTTGATGACCATGACCGCAATGGTAAGCAGGAGCTGTACCAGTCCCATTGCGATGTGATTTCCTTCAAAGAATTTCGGCAGCGGCCATCCCCACATCATATGGCCCATGGAGAAATACATGAGCGGAATCAAAAGAAGAACGGAGCTCAACAGACGGCGTTTCATGACCGGTGTTTCCTTGTCTTTCAGC
The DNA here is from genome assembly GCF_003480845.1 of Blautia sp. TM10-2. Taxonomy (NCBI): domain Bacteria; kingdom Bacillati; phylum Bacillota; class Clostridia; order Lachnospirales; family Lachnospiraceae; genus Blautia; species Blautia sp. TM10-2. The sequence goes on from NZ_QUJZ01000001.1 coordinate 240,738, forward strand.
ATCTCTTCGTATTCTGCTGTGGAAGCCGACTGTGATGTGCTTCCCTTCTCGCCTTTTTTCGACGCACCGTAGCCTGCATTTTCCACGGCGGCAATAATCTCTGCCGGGGAGGCCGTTCCCTCCACGCCCATGGAATTTGTCAGAAGGCTGACTGCGCAGGATGTGACACCGGGTACCTTTGACACGGCTTTTTCGACACGGGTCTGGCAGGCGGCGCAGCTCATGCCGGTTACATTGTACTGTTCCATCGTATGTCTTCCTTTCTGTAGTTCTGGATTTTCTATTTCATATACCCTAATGGGGTATCTTGTTTTCTTCTACACTATATACCCTGTCCGGGTATTTTGCAAGTGTTTTTTCAAAAAATTTCCACTTCTCTTCTGCCATCCCCCGCACAATCCGGCCGGACCATCCTCAGAAATCCCTTGACAACCCGGCGCATGTATTTTATATTGAAGCAATCATGGATGATTTTTTCTTCTTCATCCTTCGGAGGTTTTTATGATTACATATGATTATTATCGCATTTTTTACTTCGTAGCACAATATCACAGCTTTACAAAAGCCGCGGAAATTCTGAAAAACAACCAGCCCAACATCACACGGTGCATGAACAATCTGGAAAGTGAGCTTGGCTGCAAACTTTTTATCCGTTCCCACCAGGGTGTCACACTGACAGCGGAGGGCGAAAAGGTGTATGAGCGTGTGGCCGTTGCCTACGAACAGCTCCGCACGGTTGAGGAGGAGCTGGCTCTTGAGCGGTCTCTTGAGAGCGGCCTTATCACAATCGGTGCGAGCGAGACGGCACTTCGTCTGATGCTGCTCTCCCGCCTGGAGCACTTCCACACCCGCTATCCGCACGTCCGCCTGCGCATCTCCAACCACTCGACGCCGCAGGCCATCCAGGCGCTCGAAAACGGTCTGGTCGACTTCGCAGTCGTCACAAGCCCGGTGGAAATCCGCAAACCGCTGCACAAGATCCCGATTTTCCCATTCCAGGAAATTCTGATCGGCGGATCGAAATATGCATCCCTTTCCGCAGAGCCGCATCATCTCGGCGAATTGTCAGAATATCCTTTTATCTCGCTTGCCAAAGACACCGGCACGCGGGAGCTGTACGCCGAGTACTTTCTGAATCACAACCTCGCCTTCCACCCCGATATGGAGGCGGCGACAACGGATCAGATTCTTCCTATGGTCGAGTATAACCTCGGCATCGGATTTTATCCGGAGGAGCTGGCACGCGATGCCTTAAAGAGCCGTACCGTCTGTCGGATTCCGCTCATCGAGGAGGCCCCCAAACGTGAAATCTGTCTTATCATCAACCCGCGGCAGCACCAGAACGCGGCGGCAAAAGAGCTGATCGAGGAGCTTCTGGAACGCGTATAAGATTTTATGAACTTTTGTTTGAAACAGAAAAAGACCCTGTCTACCGGCGGACGGAACATCGCTGCTCCATCCTTCCCGTATACAGGGTCTCTTTTTTATTTATGCCTGCTGTCCGGCAATCTGCTCTTTTTTATGCGGCATGGCAAATACCATCGCCGTGTAGGAAAGCATTGCGCCTGTGATGTAGAAGAACATCAGAAATCCGCTCCGGTTCAGCACAGCGATGCGGACAATTCCAATCCAGAAACCGACGTTGGACGCCAGGGAGAACACACGCGCAAACATCATGTTTTTCTCCTCACCCTTTGCCAGGCGGACGATCAGCAGCAGCATGGCCGCTGAAAAGAATAGTGTCATACAGCACTCCAGAAATACTTCCATTTTTTCAGCCTTCTTTCTTCACTCTCTCTTATTTCTCAGCGGTACTTTTCCAGTGACATCAGAAGGAAGCTCACCAGAAGAAGTCCGCAGGAAATCCAGATTACATGGATTCCATACAGCATGGAGAACACGCCTCCGATTCCGGCGCCGATGGCGAAAGCCAGAATCACGCCGAAATAGTATCCGGCCTGACGGAGCTGTTCTTTTTTCTTATCCCGCATATACATAGACAGCGCTGCGGTTCCGCTTCGCAGGTTTCCGATGCACATGGTGCTTGCATACGAATAACCGCCGACCTTGCGGAAGGTCTGTACCTGAATCGCGCACGCAAACGATACAAGCATCGCCGCGAGCATATTATAAGAAGACGGAATAAATCCGACGATCGCAAGGATCACAATTTCCGCCGCGAGAAGTACCTGCCGCCAGTGCAGCCTCTTTGCATACCGGTAATGCTCCTGGAAATTTTCTGCCAGAAATACACCCATCGCAAAAAAGAGGATCGGGAAGAGATACCGAAGACCTGCCGTAAAGTTTCCTTCCAGAAAGTTCTGGCTCATCAGCACAACGTTTCCCGTCTGGGCATTTGAGAATACTTCATCTCTGCAATTGTACGTGTAGGCATCCTGAAAACCGCCGGACAGCGCCAGAAACATACTGTTGATAAATGCTTCCGACATCTGATTTTCCGAGAGCAGGCGTCCTACAAGGCTTGCTTTCTTTTCCATAAATTTTCCCTTTCTTTCAACAGACGGCCCGGCTTTTTGGTGCCTGCCGTTTTGCTTCCCTTATTATAACCGCCCGCTTTTTGAGATGGAAAAACGGATATCGTATTATGCTCATATATTTTTCATATGACTATATTGATTTAAAATCATTTTAATATGATACACCGTAAAAAAAGGAGAAATTTTGTCACTTTGCACAAACAAAATTTCTCCCTTTTTGTAAATTGTCTTTATTGTTCTAAAATTTTCTTACTTTCTTCCTCTCTGTTTCTCACTCTGCTCGCGGTGGTACTGCAGCGTGTAGAGCTGGTAATATCTTCCCTGCGCTGTTAAAAGCTCCTGATGCGTTCCATGCTCCACGATTTTTCCGTGGGACAGTACGATAATCTCATCCGCATGCTGGATCGTCGAAAGACGGTGCGCTACGATCAGCATCGTTCCGATGTTCTTCATCTTTTCCATGGAATCCTGGATCAGAAGCTCGGTTTCGGTGTCGATGTTCGCCGTCGCCTCGTCAAGGATCATGACCGAAGGCTTATGGATGATGGTACGCGCAAACGAGAGAAGCTGGCGCTGTCCGGCGGAGAAGTTGTTTCCTCTCTCCCGCACCGGCTCGTCGAGGCCGTAATCCAGCTTGTTGATAAACTGGTCAGCATTCACGTAATGGCAGACGTCCATGATCTCTTCATCGGAAATCCCCTCCTCGCGGAGAATAATGTTGCTACGGATCGTTCCCGAGAACAGGAAGACATCCTGCAGCATCTGGCCGAATTTTTTCCGCAGGGAATCGATCTTGATCTTTCGGATGTCGATGCCGTCGATCAGAATCTCACCCTTCTGGAACTCGTAGTTCCGGCAGATCAGGGAAAGAATCGTCGATTTTCCGGAACCGGTGGAACCCACAAATGCGATTGTCTCTTTCGGGTTGACGTGGAATGAAACGCCTTTTAACACCCACTCGCCCGGGATATAGGAAAACCATACGTCGCGGAACTCAATTTCGCCCCTGATGTCGGTAAGCTCGATCGCATCCGGCGCATCCTGCATTTTTGGCTCGAGATCCAGAATCGAGAATACTTTCTCGGCGGATGCAAATGCGGACTGCAGCCAGTTGAACTGCTCCGCCAGGTTCTGGATCGGGTTGAAGAATTTTGAAATATACATGTAAAAGCTGACGATCATACCGCTGGTAAGCGTCTGGCCGAGGAACGACGTTCCCTCCAGATAGCCCTTGCCGCCTAAATACAAAAGGCAGAGCACGGAGCTGATATACAGCATGTAGACGAGCGGACGGAAAATACCAAACACGAAAATCTGCTCCTGCTGTGCGCGGCCGAGTGCGTTGCTCTTGTCGGTAAACTCGCGCATCTTGGCATCCTCGCGATTGAAGATCTGTGTGATTTTCATACCGGAAAGGTTCTCCGACAGATACGTGTTGATGTCCGTAGTACAGTCTTTTACTTTCCGGTGTGCTCTTCGCGAGAATTTGCGGAAAATAATCGAGAACAGCATGATAAACGGCACGAAGCAGAGCACCATCAGCGTCAGCTCATAGTTCAGAAACAGCATCGCAATCAGAATACCGATGATCACGAAGAAGTTCTTCAGAAGATTGACCAGAAGGTTGGTGAACATCAGCGAAATCGCGTTCGTATCGTTTGTCGTTCTCGTGACAAGCTTTCCGACCGGAATCTCATTTAACTGCTCGTGGGAAAGGCGCTCGATGTGGACGAACAGATCCTCCCTCATATTGGAAATAATTTTCTGACCCGTCTTCTGCAGAATCACGGCCTGGAAATACGTGCACGCCATCGAGACAAGAAGGATTGCCGCATAGCCCGCTACCCACAGAAACAGGGCATTCAGCGCGAATTTTCCAACGACGAGCTCCTCAATTTTGCCGACGATCAGCGGCGAAATGATATCGTACGCGATCGAAAACAGCATCAGAAAACCAACAACGATAAACTGGCGGTAAAACGGCTTTGCGTAATCCATCAGACGCTGCATGATTTCACTGTCTTTCATGTTCCGCTCAAAGCCGGTTTCTTTTTCTCCATCTTTCACTACAAACGCGGCCACAATCAGCAGGGTGGAAATCACGCCGATGATCGCGCCGACCCAGAGAATCGGATAATAATTGTGCATTTCTACTCCTCCCCCGCTTCCTCTTCAAGTTTCTGCAGATCGACCATCTTGCGGTACGCCGTGCAGGTCCGGTACAGATCCTCGTGTTTTCCGACTGCATGGACTTCTCCGTCCTCGACGAACACGATCTTGTCCATCTGCTCCACCGTTGAAATCCGGTGTGCGATCAGAATTGTCGTCAGTCCCTCACGTTTTTTGAGATTGTCGAGAATCGTGCGCTCTGTTTTGGTATCGACCGCAGAGACGGAATCGTCGAGAATCAGAATCGGTGCGTGTTTCATCAGCGCACGCGCAATCGAGATTCGCTGCTTCTGTCCGCCGGAAACCGTCACACCGCGCTCGCCAAGAACGGTGCGGTAGCCCTCTTTGAACTCTGCGATATTGTCATGGACATCGGACATCATCGCCGCATCCTCAATGGCCTCCTGGTTTTCGTCATCAAAGGCGAAGGAAATATTGCCGGAAATCGTGTCGGAGAACAGGAAGTTGTCCTGCGGCACGTAGGCACAGCCCTCACGCACGGAGTGAATGGAAACGGTGTTGACATCGTGGTCATCAATAAACAGCATTCCGTCCGGCACGTTGTAGGTGCGGAGCAGCAGATCGACGATGGTCGTTTTTCCGGAACCGGTCTTTCCGACGATGCCGACACTCTCGCCCGGCTCAATGGTAAACGATACGTTTTTCAGCACATCGTACTCCCCGTCCGGATAGCGGAAGGTCAGATTGCGGAACTCGATTTTTCCATGGATGAACGGCAGATCCTGCACACCGCCGCGGTCCTTCACATCGACTTTTGCGTCAAGCAGTTCCGTAATACGATTTAAGGACGCTTTTCCACGGGATGTCTTCTCAATCAGCATGGAGACCGCCATGATCGGCCATACAACGGCCGAGAAATAGCCGATATACTCGACAAGCTGGCCGGCGTCGAAGCTTCCGCAGTAAACGAGATAGCCGCCGTAGCCTAAGATTACGCAGATGACGGACTCGACGAACAGCGTTACCATAATGTTCAGCAGTGTGGAAATTTTGGTATATTCTACGTTGATGTCCTCGTTCTCGCGGTTCAGTCTGCGGAACATCATCAGCTCTTTCGTCTCTTTGACGAATGCTTTGATGACAGCAAGACCGGAATAGTTTTCCTGCGCGAAATCGGACAGCTCGGAAAAGGCCGCCTGGCGCTCTTCCCACTTTTTCATCAGGTATTTGCCGAGCGTTGTGCCGGCGGCCATCAGAAATGCCATCGGGATCATGGAAAGGCCGGTCAGGAAGTGGTTCATGCGCCACATTTTGATCACGGCAAGCAGGCCTAAAAACAGCGCATCGCAGAACATCAGAATACCGTCGCCGAAGCACTCCTGCACGGTATCGAGATCGTTCGTGTAAAGACTCATCAGGTTTCCGACTTTGTTGACCTGATAATACTCCTGGGACAGCTCCTTGCTGTGCGCGAACATGCAGGTACGAAGATCGGTCACCACGCGGATCGCGGAGCCGAAAAAGCAGACTCGCCACAGGAAACGGCCGACTACCATGACGATAATGGTAATAATCATGGGCCGGCAGACCTGATCCAGCAGAAATTCCATATCAAACACCGCCGCCTGGCCGTTGACCAGAACAGGGTCGCCGTTCATGCCGTTGATGACCATGCGGTACAGCTCCGGTATGAAAAGCTGGAAATAATCTACGAGAATCAGCGCTGCAAGACCGAGAATCAGAATGGGCGCATTCTTCAGGTAGTATTTGTTAATGTACTTTCCAAATATCATATATTTTCTCCCTCTTTTTGTTTTTGCCATTGTCTGCTATGATCTTTCTGACCATAACAGTCCTTCCCTTTTCCAAAGCGTTTTCGCCCCGGAATGCCTCCTTTCTTCTCCTGCATTTCACAGCTCCGATGCAATTTTAACAGAGATAAACAGAAGGAACTGGACTTTGAAAAATCCAATTCCTTCTGTTCCAATTCACATTCCTGCTCCAAAAGCGTTCCGCTTCTTCTTTGCAGGACACCGTTGTCCTGTGAATGTTTGTTCTATTTTTTAGTATACGGTTCTTTTTCTCTCCCGTCAAGCATTTCACGCGTTTTTCTGTTTTCTTTTTTATTTTTTGCCGTTTTCCGCTTTTTTTGCGCAAAATCTGCGCATTCCGGTTAAAACAGCCAAAAGAAGAAAAAGGCTGACGCCAAGTGTGATCCACCACGTTCTGGTCACGGCTGCAATCAGATATCCCACCAGGCAGACACACGCCGTAACGGCCGCATACTGCATCTGCGTCGATACGTGGTTCAGATGGTTGCTCTGCGCACCCGCACTTGACATAACCGTCGTATCCGAGATCGGCGAAATATGGTCACCGCAGACCGCCCCTGCCAGGACGGCGGATACCGAGATAATCATCATCTCCAGATTTGTTCCGGCGGCGAACATGCCCGTTGCAATCGGCACAAGAATCGCGAACGTTCCCCAGGAGGTTCCCGTCGAAAAGGAAAGGAACACCGCCACGGCGAACAGCACCACCGGGATAAAAATACTTGCGGATGCATGGTCTCCCACGACGCTTCCGACAAACTGGGCCAGGCCCATCGCATCACCGACGCCTTTTAAGGTCCACGCAAAGACGAGAATCGTAACCGCCGGAACCATCAGCTTGAAGCCCTCGGACAGGCTGTCCATAAAGCTCTTGAAGGTGATGACCTTCCGCGGCAGATACAGCGCCATCATAAACAGGATCGTCACGACGGAGGCAAAAATCAGACTCGTCTCTGCATCACATCCTGCGAACGCGGAAATCACATTGTCCGCGCCGCCGAGGAAGCCAGTGTAAACCATCGCTCCAATCGCTGATACAATCAGCACGGCAACTGGGAGCACGAGGTCGATGACTTTTCCGTTCGGATTGACCTCCTGCTCGGAAACCTGCTCAAACTCCTCGCCTCCGGTCGTGAAAAGATCACCTTTGGCGGCATTATCCTCGTGGAGCTTCATCTGACCAAAATCAAAGCCGGTGTAGCAGATGTAAAAGACCATCGCAATTGTAAGGATCGCATACAGGTTATACGGAATTGTCCGCAGAAACAGCTGGAATCCACTGATTCCCGCATCCGCCGGCACATACGAGTTGACGGCTGCCGCCCAGCTTGAGATCGGCGCGATAATACAGATCGGCGCTGCGGTGGAGTCGATGATGTATGCGAGTTTCGCGCGGGAAACCTTGTGGCTGTCCGTGACCGGGCGCATGACAGAGCCGACTGTCAGACAGTTGAAATAGTCATCCACAAAAATCAGAACACCAAGCCCCATCGTTGCCAGAAGCGCACTCCGCTTCGTTTTGATCTTCGTCCCCGCCCATTTTCCATACGCCGCCGAGCCGCCGGATTTCGCCATCAGCACGACAACCATGCCAAGCAGGATATCGAAGATCAGAATGTTGATGTTCATGCTGTTCCGTAAAATTTCAAAGAAGCTTGTGAACGCATCCCACGGATGGAAGCCGGTGTACAAAAGGACACCGACTGCCGATCCGATGAACAGGGAACTGTAAACTTCTTTTGTGACAAATGCAAGCAGAATTGCAAGCAGCGGCGGGACGAGTGCCCACCAGGTTCCGATAAACATTGAACCATTCATGTCGTCTGTTTTCCCTTTCTGCTGTTAAGTTCGTTTACACTTCCGGCGTCACAATTTTTCCAGCTACTGCACATGCTGCCGCTGTCTTTGGAGATGCCAGATAAATTTCAACTTTAGAAGTACCCATTCTTCCAAGAAAGTTTCGGTTGTTCGTTGCTACAACACGCTCGCCGTCAGAGAGGATTCCGCCCGCTCTTCCGCAGCACAGGCCGCATCCCGGATGTGTAATCATGGCGCCTGCCTCTGCCAGTGTATCGAGAATGCCCATTTTGCTTGCCTGCAGATAAATCTTGCGGCTTGCCGGTGTTACGATCAGTTTTACGTAGTCGGCTACTTTTTTGCCTTTTAAAACCTCGGCTGCCGCCTGCAGATCCTCGAGACGGCCGTTCGTACAGGAACCGATGAAGACCTGATCGATCGGGGTTCCCTCGAGAACGCTGGTATCACGGATCTTGTCTACCTGGGACGGGCATGCCATAACCGGCACAAAATCCTCGGCGCGGTAGGTGATGGTGCACAGATATTTTGCATCCTCATCGCCTTTTAAGCTCTTCTGATAGTCATTGAGTTCGATCTCGCAGTATTCTGCGGTCTTCTCATCCGGGGTAAAAAGTGCACATTTGGCACCTGCCTCGATCGCCATGTTGGCAATCGTCATACGGCTTGCCACGGTCATATTTTCTACGGTGCTTCCTGAGAACTCCAGTGCGCGGTACGTTGCGCCGTCTGCACCGAGGTCACCGATCAGACGCAGGATAATGTCTTTTGACATCACATTTTTCGGCAGCTCGCCTTCGATGACAACTTTGATCGTCTCCGGCACTTTGATCCACATCGTACCCGTTCCAAGGATGCTCGCCATCTCTGTGTAGCCGATTCCGGAAGAGAATGCACCGACACAGCCGTATGTCGTCGTGTGGCTGTCGGTTCCGAAAACAACGTCGCCCGGTTTTACGTAACCTGCCTCTGTCATTAACTGATGGCAGATTCCGTCGCTTCTGTGTACGTTTTTCATGCCATATTTCTTTGCAAATTCATCGCCTTTGTGGAAATGTCTCGTATCGTCCACCTGGCTTGTCGGAACGAGGTGGTCGTAGATCAGAACGACTTTATCCGGGTCCCACAGTTTGGTAAAGCCCATCTCCTCGAATTTATCGCCGACAAACGGGATGAAGATATCATGAATCATGACTCTGTCCACGTTGACCGTCACAATGTCGCCCGGTTTTACGTCTTTTCCGGTGTTGTGGCGGATGATTTTTTCAATTACTGTATTGCCCATCGTTTCTTCCTCCCGCTCTTAATCCAATCCGTTGCGCTTGCGCATTGCCTTTACCAGGCCGCCTGCCTGAATGATATCCATCAGGTTCTCCGGCAGAGCTGCGATCGGGTATGTTTTTCCGTTGTAATCAACATGCTCATTCATCTTGACGGTGATGGTGTCGCCCTCTTTGATATCATCGTGCAGATCCGGCTGCTCGATCAGAAGAAGGCCGTTATTGATGGAGTTGCGGAAAAAGATCCGAGCAAAGGATTTCGCGATAACGCAGGAAATGCCGAGCGCCTTGATGATCTCCGGTGCCTGCTCTCTCGAGGAGCCGCAGCCGAAGTTCTTTCCTGCCACGATGATGTCGCCCTTTTCGATCTGTCCGGCCAGTTCCGGGCGGAGCGGGGAAAAGCCGTACTGTTTCATATCGTCAATTGTCTTTAAAGCAAGATACTCGGTCGGGATAATGATATCGGTATCAATATCGTCTCCAAGCACCCATACTTTTCCTGTAAATGCTTCCATATGTTTATTCTCCCAAAAATATTATGTATCCCTCAAAGAAAATGGTCAGATCTGATCTGCCGTCGCAATCTTTCCGGCAATCGCGGATGCGGTTACCGTAGCAGCGGATCCCAGGTATACTTTGGAGCTTGGATGACCGGCACGGCCCTTGAAGTTACGGGTTCCGGTGCTGATCAGCACTTCGTTCTCGCCGATGACACCCTGGCAGCTTCCCCAGCAGACGCTGCAGTTCGGGTTCATGACGATGGCTCCGGCCTCCATGAAGGTGTCGATGATGCCTTCTTTTAATGCCTGACGGTAGATCGTCTGGCTTGCCGGAACAACGAGGAAACGGACACCCTCTGCGACCTTCTTTCCGCGGATGATCTCTGCGCCGACACGGAGGTCTTCGATTCTTCCGTTGTTGCAGGAACCAAGGAATGCCTCATTGATTGGCGTTCCGCACGTTTCCTCTGCCGGAACAACGCGGTCCACAAAGTCTGGCTTTGCAACAACCGGGCGGACTTTGGAGAGGTCAAAGGTATACTCTCGGACGTATTTTGCATCCGGGTCGCTGTGGAAGACTTCTTTTGGCTCTCTTCCGTGCTCTTTCAGGTATTCCATGGCTTTCTCATCTGCCTCAAAGATACCGGTCTTGGCGCCGGCTTCGACTGCCATATTACAAAGTGCCATACGGTCACTGATGCTCAGCGTTTTTGCACCCTCACCGGTAAACTCCATCACCTGGTAGTTGCATCCGTTTGCGCCGACCTCGCCGATGATGGTGAGGATCAGGTCTCTCGCATAAACGCCCTCCGGCAGTTTTCCTACAAGATTGAATTTTACGCTTTCCGGTACGAGTACCCAGGAAGTTCCCGTTACCATGCCGTACAGGAAATCGGTACAGCCGACACCGGTGCCGAATGCGCCGAGTGCTCCGTAAGAGCAGGTATGGCTGTCAGCGCCGAAGATCAGCTCGCCCGGGCGGACATAGTTCTCGATCATCACCTGATGGCATACGCCTTTTCCTTCCCAGAAGTCAATGTTGTTCTCTCTTGCAAAATCACGCATCTTTTTCTGGGATGCTGCTGTTTTCGGGCTGTCGGACGGCACGTTGTGGTCGACGATGAAAACGAGCTTTTTCGGATCCGCAATGTGCGGGTGGTTTAATTTGTTGCGGTACATATCAACCGTCAGATGAGTTGTTCCGTCGTTGCTCATCAGACGATCCAGTGTTACGGTGTGGATATCTCCCGGTTTTACTTCCGGAACGCCGGCTGCAGCGGCGATAATTTTCTCTGCAATTGTCATTCCCATGGTTCTTACTCCTCCTCGCGGTTCAAAGAGGCAATCAAGCCTCCCTGATTCAGTATGTTCTGCATATATTCCGGCAGTTTGGTGCAGGTGTACGTTTTGCCGTTCACCTCTGCGGTTCCCTCGGACATATGGAGGACCATGGTGTCCCCGTCTTCTACGGCATCCGGCAGGTCTTTACAGACAATCGCCGGCAGACCGATGTTGATGGCGTTGCGGAAAAAGATTCTGGCAAAGGATTTTGCGATAACAGCCTGTACACCAAGTGCCTTTAAAACGCCCGGTGCCTGCTCTCTTGAGGAACCACAGCCAAAGTTTTCTCCTCCTACGACAAAATCTCCCGGTTTTACTTTTTTTGCAAAGTCCGGATCTAACGATTCAAACGCATGACCTTTCATCTCATCCAGATTCGGCAGAAGCAGATACTGGGATGCGATGATCTGGTCTGTATCAAGGTCATTATGAAATTTAAAAATTTTACCCTGTTCCATTTTCTTTCTTTCGTTCCTTTCGCATAAAAATTCTGACGAATCTTATTGTATCACAAAAGATATAGTTTGCAAAAGAGAAAATAGCAAAAAAAGCAGACCGCCGCACCAAAATTCCGGTACGACGGTCTGAAAGTCTGTTTTAGTGGGTAGTTCCCATTGCTTCTTCTACTTCTTCTTTGTTGGTTACGACTGCCTCGATGCAGTATTCCAGAGATTTTGCAATCGTTTCCAGCGGCATGCTTGCCATGGTGCTTGCTTTTCCGACTACCTGCTCGCATGCGAACGGTACGTGGATGAAGCCTGCGCGGATGTTCGGATATTTCGTTGCGCACAGGTGAAGCACATTGTACATGACGCAGTTGCATACGTAGGTGCCTGCGGTGAAGGATACGTGGCACGGAAGGCCGTGTTCGCGGACGTTCTGAACCATTGCTTTGACCGGAATCGTTGCAAAGTATGCGGTCGGGCCGTCTGCCTGCAGCGGTTCATCGGACGGCTGCTCTCCGGCGTTGTCCGGGATTCTTGCGTCTGCAAGGTTGATGCCGACTTTCTCTACGGTTACGCATGCGCGTCCGCCTGCCTGTCCGACATCGATGACAACGTCCGGATTGTGCTCTTTGATGGCTGCTTCCACGCAGGAAATACTTCTGGTAAACTCGGTCGGGATCTCAACTTTTACGATCTCTGCTCCGGCGATGGTATCCGGCAGAAGTTTGATGGCCTCGAATGCCGGGTTCACGCTCTCTCCTCCAAATGGGTCAAATCCTGTTAATAAAACTTTCATCGTCTTTTCTCCTTTTGTCTCTTAATTTTTGTCTCCTGGTTCTGTCCTTTAGTATAACACAGGCTCGGGTGCAATAATCTTTCCCCGGTCCATAATCTGACGGTTATCGGTAAAAATATCGGGTTCCCGGCAGACCAGGTCGAAGTGGCCTTTCGCATTCTGCACGCCGCCGAGCGCGATATTGCGTCCAAGCCCTACGTGGAAAGTTCCATACGCGGATTCATCCTCAATGTAGCAGTTGCCGAGGCAGTTCGAGCACGAATTCAGTCCGATGCCAAGCTCTCCTGCGATATAAATCCGTGGATCGAAATATTTCTCCATATACTTCTTTAAGCGGATGCCGGTCGGTGTCTCCTCGATATCGACATATGTTGTAACTGTAACCAGCGGTTGGATTCGTCATCCAAAATCCGCCGTTTTCCGCACTGCATCATGAATTCAATTCTACTAAAATGTTCAAAAGATATCAACCTGTTTCTGATTTTTCTATGAAATTTGCACAATTCTTCCAATAAAAATCAATTTTGCGTCCGTACTGTCTGAAAATTTTGCAGAAAATTTCTTTTTCCTCAAAAAGAAAAAGAGGCGTTCACAGCCAGCAGAAACATTTCTTTCCTGCGGACCGTGACAGCCTTTTTGCCGTCTTTCTTTTTCTTATTTCCAGACCGTATCGTAGTTGATCGGTTTATAGAATGCTTTTTCCCGGCTCTCATGATCATCCGGACGGTTGCCGAGAAGCCACATGGTTTTAGTTGCGACTGCCTCCGGGGTCATATCGTATGACTCGAGAATGTTGCACAGGGTTTTCATCTCATGGCCGACTTCATAGACGGTCATATCGCTTCCCTCGTGAGAAACCTGGGTACACATGATGATGAGTTTTTCCGGGTACTTCTGGCAGAGCTCGTAAAACGGCTCCTTGATGCTCGCCGGAATACCGCCGACACCGAAGCTCTCCACAATGATCGCATCGTAGTGCTCAAAAATCGCCGGAAGCAATACCGGGCTGATTCCCGGGATCAGTTTCAAGAGAAAAACGTTATCGCTTAAGTTTTCATAAAAACGAACCGGCTTTTCATACGGCAGCATCGGCAGATACCGCAGAATCCTGCGGTCCTGTATTACCGCAAGGTACGGGAAATCGATGCTGGAAAAGGCATTGTAGCTCTTCGTCCGCACCTTCTTCGCGCGCGTTCCCGCGATGACTTTTCCGTCGAACACAATCTGTACACCCTGGGATGCATCATCACAGGCGTAATAAAAGCTATCGGACAGGTTTGTCTTTGCATCCGTGATATCCAAATTGATCGGCCGCTGTGCTCCGGTGATGACGATCGGCTTTTCCGAATTCTGAATCATATAGGAAAGCGCCGCCGCGGTGTACGCCATCGTATCAGTTCCGTGCGCGATGACGAAACCGTCGTAATCCTCGTAATGCTCCTTCGCCACTTTCACCAGCGTGCTCCAGTTCTCCGGAACCACATTCGAGCTGTCCAGATTAAACGGATTCACCGCCGTAATCTCACAGAGGCCTTCCACCTCCGGAATATAAGACAATAACTCCTCCGGCGTAATCTGCGGAGTCAGACCATTTTCCGTCTTCTTCGAAGCGATTGTGCCGCCGGTTGCGATAAATAAAATCTTTTTCAATGTAAATCACTCCTGTTTTCTCGTTTGGTAACAAGTTTTCTTTATCTTAGCAGACTTTGGGGACGGCGTAAATGATGAATTTGGAAATCGAGAAACCAATCCTTTCCATTGACGCGAAAAATTCCGTTTGCTATACTGAATTTTAGACACAGAAAATCCTTATCTACGAATTTTACATTCAGAAAGCCAGGCTTCCTATGAATCATGAAAATCATCCCGGTCATCCATATCTTTATTCTTTTCTTCTTGTTTTCGGTCTGACGCTGATCTGCGCTCTGCTTGCGGGATCTTCGTATTGATCGGAGCGTGAAAAACAGGAAGCTGCCGAACAGCGCAGAATCCAGGAGCTGCATAATGAATTTCTGACTCAGAAAGATTAAACACATGTTAAACATACGTGAAACGCCCTTTACCGGCTACGCCTTCAGCAACACCTTCTGCCCGCAGACCGGGATTTCCTCGAGATACTTAAAATACCACTTCTTCCTCCGCGCCGAATACCGCACCACCACCGGAATCCAGCAATTTTCCACTTTCAGATACACATACTGCCCGGAAGCCACTTCCACCTCGCCGTTCTGCTGCTCTACAAATGCACGGTTTTTCTTTATTTTTACAATGCCTTTCGTCATAATGATCATCCTTTCTGAACGGGTTTGAAAAGATACTCTACCTGTATTGTATGCAGAGGGGATAGGAAATTTCCACTTTTCAGGGGCAAAAAAACAGGACACGGGATTCCCCCATTGTCCTGTTCTCCTTTTATCACACACCTGCTTACCCCTCAGCATCGTTCTGCTGCCAAACTTTATCGCTCGAATCAGAACAGCTGCCCCAGCAGTTTCAGCTTTTCCTTTTTGGGGAATGCGGCTTCAAATTTTTCAAAAGCTTCCGGGTTCTTGTCACAGATAAAACTCCAACGCCAGCTGCATGGCCGTTTCATCAGAATCCGCCAGCTTACGAAAAATCACCGCCATATATTTCAATGGTCCGCCCGCCAGATAATCATGATGAAGCTGCGCAAGTTTTGGATCGCGGTATTGTTCCAGCGTCAGCATTTTGCGAAAATTGGCAGAGAATGTTTCTTTCGTCCAATGCTCAAACTGCGCCATGCTGTAATCATGAATCTGTGCAATCGGGGTCTGCAGATAGAAGTGTAATGGGGTCTGGTACCAATGTGCAGCTCCTCGTTGTCCAGAAACGCATCCTTGTGATCGACTCTTCCGGCTTTCCGGATCTGGCCTGTCTGTGCTTTTTTCAGGCAGCCACATTCCCGGCAGCCCGACTCACTGATTATCGTAACACGTAACCTCTCTTTGTGAAACCCCGGAGTCAAAAGTAAAAAATCTCAAAACCAGTTGCTCTTGTTCTCCTGGTTTTGAGATTTTTTTATGCTGTGTATCTTTTATTTTTCACCCGCCATCGGCTGATGGTCTGCAATTTTCAGAAAAACAAATCCAAGTGCAAAGAAAACCGCCAGACATGCAACCGCTACGTTGATCGTTCCTCCCGCCAGCTTTACAACTGCAATGACTACAGATCCAAGGAAGGAAGCGCCCTTGGCAAAAATATCGTAGATGCCAAAATATTCTCCCGAATTCTCCGCCGGAATAATTTTGGAATAATACGACCGCGACAACGACTGAATTGATCCCTGAAAGCATCCCACTCCAAATGCCAGAATCGCAAAGTGCACCAGCGTCCGCAGTGTCAGCGCATAGAGGCAGATGACAAAATAGCCTGCGATGCAGATCAGAATCAGGGATACCGTATCTTTTTTCCGCGACAGTTTTGCAAAAAACAGAGATCCTCCAAAAGCGACAACCTGCGTGGCAAGCAGAAAAACAACCTGTCCGACCGTATTCAGGTTCAGATCGGTTCCGATGTTGATGCAGTTGTCAATGATAGTTCCGACCCCATCAATATAGAGAAAGAATCCAATCAGAAAGAAAAATACTTTCCGGTCCGAAACTGCGATTTTTTTCAGAGTTCTGAATATTTTTCCAAATGTCTGACCGACGGTAACCGTTCTCATTTCCACGTAATTCTTCTGCCGATACTCCTTCAGCAACGGCAGCGTCACCACCAGCCACCAGAGAGCCGTTACGCAAAAGCCAATCATCTTAGAGACAAAATCCGGCAACACCCCGACCATATCCGGCCCCAACACATAAGCAATCAGTGCTACAAGAAACGGAATGCAGGATCCCAGGTATCCCCACGCATAGCCATAGGAGGATACCTCATCCATACGTTCCTCCGTCGTCACGTCATTCAGCATGGAATCGTAAATCGTCAGCGATGCATTATAGCAGACTCTTGTCACAATGTAAATGACCAGAAACAGCACCCAGCTCGTTGCAACGCCATTCAGCACACATCCTGTGATGCCAAGACCTGCCGTTGTGGTAAAAAAGATCTTTTTCTTATCCTTATGATCTGCCAGCACACCGCAGACAGGACCGATCAGTGCCACCACCACCGTAACAATGGAAATGGCAATCGAATAATACGCCGTCGCCTGATCCGAACTGATTTTTCCCGGCCCTGTACCGATTGCCAGACTCTTAAACCAGATCGGAATCAGCGAACAGGCAAGCATAATAAATGCCGAATTTCCCACATCATATAAAACCCATGCAAACTCCTGCTCCGTCAGATTTCGAAACACTTTTGTCCGATGAAGAGCACGAAACAGACCACTCATACTCCAATCCCCACTTTCTTTTATTTTGTCGTGCAGTATCAGTGTAGCATAGATTTCTTGATATTCAAAGTATTTTTTGTATGAAAACAGGCAAAATCATTTGCGAAACGCCAGTTTTCCCATCCTTCCATGATCCGCCGGAAATTTCACAGCAGATCATTTCGATTTCTCAGATTAATGCCGGTGTCTGCGCCAAAACGGAAAGAATCGCAATCACCGCAAAAATCACAGCAGCTGCCACTGCAGCAATCATAATTTTTCTTTTCATAGCATACCTGCTTTCTCTATCATGTTTGCGGAATATTTTGTTTTCGTAATCATATCTTTTTTCCTAAAGACATTATACCCTATGCATAGGAATACATCAAACTTTTCCAGTCCAGGCCATTTCCAGACAGCTTTTAAAAACAGTCTGGCATGACTCCAAACGATTACAGGCGCAGGCGGTCATAACCGTCTGCGCCTGTAATCGTTTCACTTTTTTTGCAGATGTTTTATAAGAATCTGATTACTATTTTTTCATTTCTCTGCTATACTTATAATAAGATGTCGGGCGTTGCACCGGCCCGGCAGTCAGTGTATTGAAAAAAGCAAGAAAGCAGAGGATCAAAGAGAACATGAGAATCTATCACAGACTTCACAAATACGTGCCATCTATGCTGCTGTTTCTGCTGTTTGAAGCAGTGGCAGTTACGCTGTGGCTCACAAAGGACAATTTTTTCTATCTGCTGAATTTCAGCTACATCGGAGCCTGCCTTGGGCTTGGAACGGCACTGTTTACCGCCGGGAAACGGTATGCCCGGCATTTCGTCCAGTTGGCGGTGGGCAGCTATATGTTGCTGTACCTTGGCGTGATTTCCCGTGAAAATATGCAGATCGAAGGGTTCTGGTACTACCTGTTTCTCGGCGTTTTCGAAGCAGCAACTATCCACTACGCGGTTGCAAAAATTTTCGGACCGTTGCTTTTTGGGCGTGGCTGGTGCGGTTACGCCTGCTGGACAGCTATGGTGCTGGACTTTCTGCCCTACAATCAGCCGCAGAAGCCACGAAAAGAAAAGCTGGGCTTCCTTCGCTATGTGATGTTTCTTCTGTCTCTGGCGTTGGTGTCTGGGCTGTTTCTGATGCAGGTGGCACATCTGGAGCAAATCATGTTCTGGCTTTTCCTGGCCGGAAATGCGCTTTATTACCTTGTCGGTATTGTGTTCGCCTTCCTGTTTCAAGATAACCGGGCATTCTGCAAGTACCTGTGTCCCATTACGGTTTTTCTCAAACCTATGAGCTATTTCTCTCTTCTGCGCGTCCACTGTGATGAGGATAAGTGTGTCCATTGCAGGAAGTGTCTGCAGGTCTGCCCCATGAACGTGGAGGTTAATAAGGAAACCCGCAAGCGGAAAAACGGAACAGAGTGTATTCTCTGCTATGAATGCACGAAAGTTTGTCCCTCAAAAGCACTGCATTAACCGTTTTTCTCTTCCGTAAATTTATTCCTCGCTTCGGCCGTCAGATCATTCAGCTCAGAGAAAACAGCGTGGCAATTAATTCCTTCTCTTCCTCTTCGGTCGGCAGATCTGCCATATCCATCCATCGTTCATATTCTCCGGCAAATCCTCCGGCAGCCATTGCCTCCATGCGAAAAGACGATACAGCCAGAAGTACGGATTGTCGCCACATCCGGACCCAGCGGATTCATAAAACCGATCCCTTAATTACCTATACATAATTTTACCTGATTTTTCATGGATCGTATATACTAATGGTTGGAAATCCCCCCTGTTATAACAAAATTCCAATCATTATCATACCATATATAGTACATTAATGATTGGAATTATCTATATCTTCTTTTAGCATTCTACTGCTACCTTAATTACACCGTCCCGCTTACCTTCAAAGAGTTCATAGGCTTCCTCTATCCTTTCTAATGGATAGGTATGGGTGATAAGCGGCTCTGTGTTCAGTTTTCCCTCTGCAATCAACCGTAATGTTTCTTCACAGTCACAGCCATCCACCCCTCCGGTTTTAAAGGTAAGATTTTTTCCATACATATCCGGAAGCGGCAGGATCTGTGCCTGATCATAAAGAGCAACCACCGTCACCAGACCATTGGGTCTCGCGCATTCCCAGGCCAGACGGAAGGTAGCTTCCGCCCCCGCAACCTCCAGCACAACGTCAGCTCCCCCATGATCGCTGTTTGCCCGTACAAACGCTTCACACTTCTCCGGAGAAACCAACAAAATCTCCGGATAATGCTGTCGGATAAACTGCAGACGATTTTTATCCTTTTCACACACAATAATCCGTCTTGGTTTTTTCAGCATTACCGAAAGCAGGGTACAGATACCGGTGGGGCCGGCTCCGATGATCAGCACCGTATCCTGCTCTGAGATCTCTGAAATACGCGCTGCCCAGTAACCGGTAGCCAGAACATCGCCCACCAGCAATGCCTGTCGATCCGTAACGCCATCCGGAATCTTATTCAGTCCCTGATCTGCAAAGGGCACACGCACATATTCCGCCTGGCCGCCATCAATCCGGCAGCCCAGCGCCCAACCGCCATTTTCATCTGTACAGTTATTCACATACCCTTTCTTGCAGAAAAAGCATTCACCGCAGAAGGTCTCCACGTTTACTGTCACCCGGTCTCCCGGTTTTACCTTGGTAACTGCCTTTCCAACCTCTTCCACAATCCCCACCATCTCATGGCCAACCGTGATCCCGGGTACTGCCCGCGGAACGCTGCCATGCTTGATATGCAGATCGCTGGAGCAAATGCTGGCGAGTGTCACTTTGACAATAGCATCCCGCTCCTGCATCAGGGTCGGTTTTGGCTTCTCTCTTAATTCGAATTTTCCTTTTGAAACGTAGGTATACGCCTGCATATTTCTATTTTCCTCCACGTTTTTTATAATCCTCATCTATACGTTTTTTCCAGTCTGCGTTCAACGGGGCACTGCACCGGACAGAGCTGATTGCTTCGCTGACCACCTCATAATTCAACGCAGTTCCTTCGCTGTCGCACTGATAGTTGACTGCACGGTCTGCACCGATTCCGAACTGGCTTGCGGTCTCTACCGCGTCAATATTAGCACCGAGGAACAAAAACTCCCAACCGTATTTCGCTTTCTGCCGCTCGATCATCTGCCTCACTTTTTCGCTGTTGTACCGGCGGCTGGCATTTTCCATTCCGTCCGTAGTGATTACGAACATGGTGTGTTCCGGTACATCCTCCGGTCTTGCATACTTATGAACATTTCCAATGTGATGAATCGCACCGCCGATGGCATCTAAGAGCGCTGTGCATCCGCGAACTGTATAATCCCGGTCGGTCATCGGTCGGATTTTCTTTACATCTACACGGTCGTGCAGGACTTCACTCACATTGTCAAACAGTACCGTTGAAATCAGTGCTTCGCCCTCTGTTTTTTTCTGCTGCTCAATCATGGAATTGAATCCGCCGATGGTATCCCGTTCCAGTCCGTTCATAGAACCGCTGCGGTCTAAGATAAAAACGATCTCTGTTAAATTCTTTCTCATATGCTTATCCTCCTAAAAGATCTCGCCCTTACGGGCTCGCTGTCGCAGTATTCGCCAAGGTTTCGAGCAAGCTCGAGCTTTGGCTCATTCCTCACGCAAATGACTGCTCGATTTCGTACCTTACAGCCATAGTATAGCGATTTTCTTTTGCGGAGTGGTCGCATGGAAAGCGACATTTCTTTTTCCTTATGTACCGATCAGACTCTGGTCAAAGGCAAACAGTGCCTCGTTAATTTCATACACATTATAGTTTCCCCGTTCGACAAAATATTCTACAATGATGTCAAATTTACTTGAATGGGACAATGTGAATCCTGCCTTGCCGAGCATCTCCTGCATCTGGGCAAGCGGTAGCTCCAAAGCGAGGGCAAATGCCAGCACCGTAGGTTTGGATGGCTTATAGAATCTATCCGAACGGATTTTTGAGAAGAGCTTTCTGTCAATATTTGCTTTCTTGTAGCACTGTGCATCCGTCATACCGCTTTCCTCAATCTTTCGAAGCAGCATTTCTGAAAAGCTCTCATCCATCTGCCCCAGCGCCTCTTCCAGAGACTGACTGCTGCAGGATTTACAGATTGCTTCGGGCGGCAGCGGGACAGATGCAGCTTCAAAGCAGGATTCCTCTTGCCATGCTTCGGAACACCGACTCTGTTCTGCCCTCCTGTCGGTATGTTCTTCCACATACCTGTCATCTATGTACACTGCGATGTCATCAAACAGCTTTCCGCTAATCTGATATGTCTTTCGGTCAAAAATAACGATATAGACCATCATCTCGTTTTCCAGCAAAAATTCGCTGATGGTATCGACTGCAACCTTCAGAGCCTGGTCTTTTGGATAGCCGTAAACACCGGAGGAAATCAGCGGAAAGGCTACAGACTGACAGCCATTTTCTTTCGCCAGATTCAAAGATGTCCGATAACAGGATTCCAGAAGCTCCTGCTCCCGATGCCTGCCATCCCGCCAGCGCGGACCGACTGCATGGATCACATATTTGCAGGGCAGACGGTATCCCTTTGTAATTTTTGCACTGCCGGTTTCGCAGCCATGCAGCGTACGGCATTCTGCAAGCAGTTCCGGTCCGGCCGCACGATGAATGCAGCCGTCCACACCTCCGCCGCCCAAAAGGGACGTGTTGGCAGCATTGACGATTGCGTCAACACTCATTTTTGTAATATCGTTTCTGATCATTTGCAACGGCATGAAGCACCCCTCCCATTCGTCCAGCAGTTGAAAATCAACATTAGTAAATAAAATATCCCATAACATAAGCTTCTTTAAAAACACTTTGATTCTTGACTCCAGGAACTTTATCGAGATATTCCATGTCATTACTTGCAATCTTAACTCTTTTTAAGTTAAGATGCAATATTTGAGTTAAAAGTAGTTGAAAATCAACATTATTAAAAATCATTTTCGAAAAAAGTCCGATGCAACATGAGCATTACACCCACACTGCACCGGACATTCCACATCATCAACTGCTCTGTCTATTTTCTTCTTCCTGCTCATGCAGCTGCTCTTTTTTCTACTCGTCCCCTTTCAGGATTTCTTTGCCACAATGTCAAGTGATGAATTAAAAAAAGACAAGCAACATCAAAGAAAAATTTCTTTCACAGCACTTGCCTTTTTCTATTATATTATCGTTATAAAAGCTCCTACTTGAATGCTTACAAACTGTTCTTCAAAATCTCCAATACCTCATCATGATTCAACACCTTATATCCACCTTCCATGATGATGGTTCCATTTGCAATACCATGCAACATTTCTTCTGTTGCCCCCAACTCATGGAGATTCATTGTAAGTCCCAGTTCTTTCATCCAAACTTCCATACAGGAAAGCCCTTCTCTGGCAACCTGTTCATCAGCTTTTCCAGCAGGATTGACCTCCCACACATTCACAGCAAAACGGCAAAACTTGCTAAGACCATAAGGCATAATATACCGATATTGAACTTATTATAAATGAATCTATATCACCTGAAATGTTTTCCATTTTCCGGACTTCTGCCTCCAGAAGAAAATGACCGCCCGAATGCTCCAGTCACAAACCATTGCAATAGCAATCCCGATCACGCCCATTTTCAAAACAATTCCCAAGAGCCATGATAAAAGCAGACGCACCGCTATCGTGGAGATAACCGAAACATACATGGTAAATTTCACATCACCCGCTGCCCGCAGCCCATTACTAAGCGCACCGGAAAAGGGATATGCTGCTGCATTAAACACGTTATGGATTAAAACCAGCCAGATTACAAGCCGTTTGGTCTCCGGCTGCAAAGCATAAAATTTCATAAAGAATGGAGTCAGAAGAAAAATCAAAAGATTCCATGCCGATGAAATCAGCAATGTGATTCTTGTCAATCTCTTAAAATAATGCTCCGCAGCATCTGCATCCCCATTTCCCATACACTGTCCAATGACCGTTATAAATACGGGACCCATAGCGACTCCCGCCAGCGCAGCCAATGACCAGATACTTTGTGCAACACCATTTGCAGCAATCTGATATGTTCCAAAAAGTGCAACGATACCGCTTAATGCTACTTTGACTAACTGGAATATACCGTTTTCCATCCCATTTGGAATAGCGATTTTTAGAATTTGTTTCATGAAATCCACATTCCACCGGAAAATCCACTTGCAGCGATAGAACACTTCATTTTTTCTCTGAAAACAAAGTACTGTAATCATCACGGCTGAAAATGTCCGAGCGATCAGTGAAGGGTATGCAACACCTGCAACACCTGCACGCAAAACAAGTACACCAATGAAATTTCCAATAACATTGATGATATTGGAAATTACCGACAAATACATGGTCACACTGGTTTTTCCAATACTGCGAAAAAGGGCAGCGCCAGCATTGTAAACCGCCAATGCCGGATAGGAATATGCAGAAATCCTAAGGTATGTAATACAAGAGTGCATCACAGAATCTTCCACTTTACCGAACATCAGACGAAGCATCCCTTCATTTCCAATTAGAACCATCACTACGATCAGTATGGAAAAAATCGCAGAAAATGAAAGAAGCTGACTGGCGGATTCTCCAGCGTCATCATTTTTCTTTCTACCAATATACTGGCTGATCACAACCGCCCCTCCAGATGCCAATGCTGTAAACAGATAAATAAAAATAGTATTGAACTGATTTACCAGTGAAACACCGGATACTGCCGCTTCTCCTGCGTAGCTGACCACCAGTGTGTCCGCCATCCCTACAAGCATTATCAGCAGCTGCTCTAAAAACAGGGGAATAATCATAGCCATCAACTTCTCGTTTGAAAACAGAGTTGTTTGCTGATTCACGCCTTTTCCTCCTCTTATTGTTATTTTTTTGTTTTACAGATCATATAATCGATTGCATCAAGTGACTGCTGCTTTTCATGTACCTCATCAAGCAATTTGTACCGATATTTTCGCAACATCCTTATCTGCATTTCTTGATCTTCGCATCCTGAAATTTTTGCGATTTCTTCTTTGCTTAATCCGGCGTTTATACGGGAATCATAATCCGGTTTCATGAAATGGCACTCCCTCCTCAATAAAAAATATAGGTGCAGAAATTAAAGCTGTTTGCTTTATCTCTACACCTATATTATAATTTTCTAATTGAATTATATCAAATACTTAGTTTTTATGGTTTGTCCATGCCTAAAAAGCATTGAATATGTTTGATGAATTTTGTGGTTGCTAAGCTAAACGGCTGACCACGTTTCCATGCTAATACACTTGTTGCTGTAAGTGGCGGATCAAGCGGTCTGAATGTAACCTTTGATTGATTCCAGAACGGTACAGCCCCTTCAATCACCAATGAATATGCCAAGCCTCCATTCACCATAATTGCGCTGTTCGTACTTAAATTGCTGGTAAAAACAATATCCAGTTTCTCATAGTAGTTGCCAAACCAACTTGCCAACTCACTCTGCACATTCATACGCCTAGGAAGAATCAAAGGCAGTACAGACAAATCTTTTGCGCTTACCGTTTCTTTCTTGGAGAGTGGATCATCCGATTTCATCAGAACCACCCATTTTTCCCTTATATTCAAGCGAATAAATTCATATTTTTCCATATCAACCGGCTCAAGAAGCAAACCAATATCCAGTAGTCCCTTCTCCATTTGTTCCTTTACCAAATCTGCTGTGGCTGTAAAAATGTCAAAAGTAACACGGGGATATTTCCGACGAAAGGACTCAATTATTTTAGGAAGAAGTTGTACAGCAGCAATTTCTCCACACCCAATGGAAATTTTACCTTCCACCTGTTCCTCTTGCTCCACTAATTCTTTTTCTGTCTTATCTACAAGCTGCAAAATTTCTTCCGCACGACGGCGAAGAAGTATTCCTTCATTTGTCAATTTGATTTTCCGTGTCCCTCTATCAAACAGCTTTACACCAATATCTTCCTCCATCTGTGCAAGCTGACGTGAAAGTGTCGGCTGCGTGATATGTAAAACTTCTGAGGCTTTTGTGATACTTTCTTCCCTTACTACAGTCAGAAAATATCGAAGAACTCTAATTTCCACGAAAAATACCTCCCAAATTCATCATGCTTAATAAGTATATTTTAACGTATCTATACTCGAAAGGCAATAAAAAACATCTGCTCATCGTATGCTTACCGGTAATATAATTTTATGTAAAACTTGATAAACACCTATCATTTAATCGTTCTGTCTACATTGTAGAGCGGGGAAAATCGAAAAACAATGGACGGAGTACAAGTCCTTCCAAGAGGGATAAGAAAACTTCTGAATGGGTAAACAGTGCTAAAAAAGGTTCTGACATTGAAGCACAGCTCCATGTCAGAACCCATTTATTTCACAAATTATTTTTGGGGGTTGCGTCGCCCGGTGTTTTCCGAGCCACGCACTTCCTCATGGTAAAAGTAATCCACAATGACCGGGTGCCCAGGCTCTGCTCGTCCGTAGGGCAGCTCGTTGTCCACGAAGGGACAGCTGTTTTCTTTCGCCAGCCGTTCCGCTTGATCCTCCAAACCACGGAAGTAGCTTCTGTCTCTCTTGTTGTAGATAGCGTCGTACAGCGGAACCAAGTCAGGATGTTTTTTACGTATATAGTCAAGGATGTCTTTTTTGAATCCGCCTCGCAGGTTTAGATTTTCTAACCATATCAGGTCGCATTGATTTCTGACCTGATGGAAGATAGCCTCAAAATCCGTGATACCCGGAAAGACAGGGGCAATAAAGCAGACGGTGCGAATGCCCGCATCATAGATCTGCTTCATGGCATCCAGCCGTCGCTTGATGCTGACGGCATTGTCCATATCGTTTTTGAAATCCTCGTCCAGCGTATTGATCGACCAAGAGACCGTGACCTTTCCCAGTTCTTTCAGAAGATCGATGTCACGGATTACCAAGTCTGACTTGGTGCAGATGAGAATTTCCGCCTCGCTGCCCCGGAGCTGTTCAAGAAGCTTTCGGGTGTTCTGAAACTGAGCCTCCTGGGGCAGATAGCCATCGGTCACAGAACCGATGACTACGCGTTGCCCTTTGTACTTTTGCGGATTTTTGATTGCTGGCCAATGTTTCACATCCAGGAATGTACCCCACGGTTCGGTGTGCCCGGTAAATCGCTTCATAAACGAGGCGTAGCAGTATTTGCAGCCATGGGTACAGCCCACATAAGGATTGACGGAATAGCCTCCCACCGGCAGGGCGGATTTTGTCATAATATTTTTGGTTTCTACATCCTGAATCAGAATGCTGCTCTCTTTTACTTCTGTCATGTCTTCTGTTCCTCCAATACCCGGTAAAAAGCCGGGGGAAATTCTTGTACCATCTGTGCCTCTCCCATGATAGGAAGCAGATCTTCCTTCATAAATACAGGGATGCCAAGCTCATGGGCCTGATGTGTCAGGTTCCACACCCATTCCGGTTTCGATACGGCTTTGCCCTTCCTATGTCCGGTCTCAGTCCCAATGACGATCCACTCAATTTAATACAAACGGCCACCGCTGATGCCTCCTTACCGTTTTAAGATTTAGCCTTCTGCCGCAGGTGCAACTTTCCCGAAGCCGTTCCAGGCATACAGCCCCTTCTTGTCCTCATCGCCCAGGAACTTGTCCACCTGACAGATGTGCAGGATATGGTCGCCAACTTCCACCGACTGCTGCAGGGTGGCCACCATCGCCAGACGAGTATCCACCGGAATCTGGATATCACTGCCATCCACAGCCATCATCTCGATGTTGTTGGCGGCCACCTTGTCGGTCTCGGCACCGGTAGATGCTCCGCAGGCCATTACTGCGCCTGCCAGACTCTCACAGGGAACAGTGACAATGACTTTGCCGGTCTCACGCACACGCTTGCCGGTGTGGGACTGTTTGCCAGTGGCGAAACCCACCATAGGCGGATTGAAGGAGAGGTAAGACACAAAGCAAATGGGAGCCAGGTTCGTAGAACCATCCTCCTTTTTAGAGCAGATCAATGTCAGCGGATTGGGGGAGGTCAGAACAGTAGCCTCCATAATGTTCAGTTCTTTCATATCATTCAGACCTTTCTGAGAAATTTCAGTCGTTGACTGCATGGCCAACCAGTGATATATTTATTATACTTGACAGCAATTTTTGTTCAAGTACGCAAATTATTTGTACCTGGTATCAAAAAGTATACTGCAAAAGACGAGGAAAGATCCAATCATGACTTATGAAGAATTCAAAGAAAAGGTTGGCAGTGTCATTCTAACCGATGATGGAAACTGCCCGGTCACACCGGTGGTTCAAATGCTGCAGGGCAAATGGAAACTCCAAATTCTCTATGAACTATGCATCAAGTGTCCCATGCGGTTTGGGGAACTGAAAAAAGTTCTCAAGCCCATCACCAATACAGCCCTGACCAACGCCCTGAAGGAGCTGGAAGCGGATGAATTGATCCAGCGCATCCAATATAATGAAATGCCCCTACGAGTGGAATACTCCCTCACCGAGAAAGGACGGGATCTGTTGCCGGTCTTTTACGCCATTTCCCAATGGGGAATGAAATATATACCATGATTCTAACTATACTAATCCGCAAGATAATAGCCGGGAGGCATTGACGATTTGAGTCAACTTCCCGGCGTTTTATTTTCTGCATTTTCTACTGCTGCAAAGGATTCAGGAAGCAACCTGATTCATGAGAGTTGATAACTCCCACCGCCTGCAAATAGGCATAGATGATTACGGTCCCCACAAACTTCATGCCTCGCTTTTTCAAGTCTTTTGAGATAGCATCCGATAATGGTGAGCTGACCTTGTCTACTTCTTGGATGCTCTTTTCATCTGTCCAATGCCATAAGTATCGGTCAAAACTGCCCCACTCTTGCTGTATCTTTTGAAACGCTTGTGCGTTGACCACTGCAGCTCGTATTTTCAGCCGGTTACGGATGATTCCAGAGTCAGCTTGCAGAGCCGTCAATTTTTCTTCGCTATAAGATGCCACCTTCCGTAAATCAAACCCGGCAAAAGCACGGCGAAATGCTTCTCGTTTATTTAAGACACATTCCCAGGTGAGGCCTGCCTGAAAATTCTCCAAAATCAACATTTCAAACAGCAACTGGTCATCGTGGACCGGTCTGCCCCATTCCTCGTCATGGTATCGCAGATAAGTGGTATTAGTCGGGCTCACCCAATGGCATCGAATCTTTCCATCTGTCCACTGCATTCGTATAGTCATTTTGAACTTGCTCCGAAATCGTTATGCCTCGCACGCCTCCCGGAGAGCAGGCAGCAGCTCATCCAGCCGCCCGTCCAGACCGAAGGACTTTTCTTTGATATTGTCCGTAATGTAGATCTCACCAAGATTGAGGGTCACATAAGTGGCGTTTGGCTCGCCGGCCACCAGGCGCATCATCGGGGCCTTGATCAGCTGATTGCGCCAGCCAATGCCCAGCTCCAGAACCACCAGTTTCTTTCCGTGGTAGGTTTTCAGAAAGTTTTGGAACCGTGCCTGGGCAGAGGTATCCGGGATCATTCTCTGACCCGCGCCCATGTGGATGTCCATGGGACCTCCGCACTTGGGACAACGCGGCACCAACTCTGTAGGCACATGGCCGCCCTGTTCGGCAGCCGATAATTTTTCGGCCACCTCTAAACTTGAATAGAGGGTATCGTGGCAGGGGCGGGCACACTGCATAGTAATCCAGTTGCCCTCAATCTCATAGATTTTCGTCGGATCGAAGCCACACAGTTCAAAGTGACCTTCTCCGTTTGATGTGACGACAAAGTAATCTTTTTCTCCTACAATGGCCTTCAAATCGTTCATCACCGGCGTAGGCTGGTACTGCCCACAGTAACGATGGATGAGCCGGGCCCAGAAGGCCCATTTTTCCTCCTCGCTGGGCCATCCGGCCATCATGCCCTGCAAAATACAACGTAAGCCGTATTTTTGTTTGAAATCCCCAAACAGTCTTTCAAAAGTCGCATTGTCCGCAAACAAATGCAGTCCTTCGGTGATGGACAGGCCGTTACTGGCTCCGATCAGGATAGCGTCCGCTTCTCTGAATTTTTTCGCAATAGGGTTCCAATCAACCATATTTGTTCGCTCCTTTCTATTTTATGGTTGCTGCGATGGATCGCTCCTGCCGGAGGGCAGCCAGAGTTTCCGCCAAATCTCCTTGCAGATACAGGCTGCGTCCCCGCAGATGCTCTGGCCTATGAGCTGCCTCTCGATTAAGACATGCATAAAAGACGTTTTCGTTTTTGGCAGTAAGTTCCCAGAAGGGCAATTTGATGATACTGGGTGTCATCTCACCCACGCCAAGTTCCAACAGCAGGACTTTTTTGTCGGACTGATCCATTATCCAGTGTCGCAGGAATCTATGGTAGCGATGCAGACTATCCTGCCAGAAGGTTCCCTCCAGAAAGGTATCATCTCGTACCCAGGGCACCAGCACCCGCCCGCAATCCGGGCAACGAGGAACAGCCTCCTCCGGCAGGCGAACACCTGCCAGGCAACCAGTCAGTTCCTTCACCAGTTCGCGGTTTTCCCCAATATCATCCCGGCAGGGCTGACTGCATTGGCAGTAGCTAAATTCTCCCTGAAAGGCGCAAATTTGTTTCTGGGGAAATACTCGAAAAAACTGCTGATCCACATTGGTGGTCAGAACAAAAGCAGGTTTGTCCGCAACAAGCGCCTGCAGGTCCAGATAGGGCTGCCCAGTAGGGGCTTCCCACATGAAGCGGATATATTGACTGTAATACCCCCACTGTTCCCCATAGCTGGAAAAGCAATGGTAGAATCCAGCCAGCGGAGAGGTAAAGCCATACTGTTCGCGAAAGGGAGCCAATGCCTCCGAAAGTGCCGGGGACCAATGGTAGTGGTCGTATCCAGCCGCGCTTGACAGGCCGGAGCCGCCTCCGATCACAACGGCATCTGCTTGATCAATACGCTCAGCAAGTTCCTGAAGCGTCGCTTGGTTTCCACCCCTCATCGATCGTTATCTCCGCTGTCCATGGTATCCCGTGCATCCCGTAGCACTTGAGCAATGTCGGCCACAATGGTCATGCCCTTGTCCTCCAACTGCTTGGGCAGGAAGTTATACTTGTTGTTGACAGCAATATATCGAGCATGGGGAAAGCTGAGGGTCATGTTCCAGAAAGGTTCTTGGATAAACATGGGAGTCATTCGGCCCACGCCCAGCTCCAGGAACAAAATTTTGCTGTCTTTGTGTTCCAGCACATAGCGAGAAATTTTTTCGTACTGTTCTTCGTATTTCTTTCCTTGCAGAAAATTCCCATATCCTCGCACCCAAGGGAATGCCTCGCCGCCGCAGTGGGGGCATCGGGGAATGAGATCCGTGGGAATCTTCGTGTCACTCCCCATAGCGGCTACCATATCAGCCACCGGCTTTACCGCATCCCAAGTGTCATCGGTACAACAGGCGGCACACTGGAAGAAGCGGTGATCCCCCTGAATCTCTGCCACCTTCTCCTCCGGGTAGAGTTTGACAAACTGGGTATCCTGGTTCGTGGTGAGGATGAAGAAGTCCTTGCCTTTCAGCAAAGCGTCTAAATCCAAATAGGAATGACGCACAGGTGCGGTCTGGGTGGTGTGAAGGAATGTGGCGAGATACCCCCAATACTCTTCCCTTGTCTTCCAGGGGTGCATCATCCCTGCAAAAGCACCTTTGAAGTGGTACTTCTCGGCAAAAGGGCGGAAGTATTTGCGGTAAGAGTCGTTGTCCTCGTAGTAAAAATCTCCACCACCGGCAGCGGACAGGCCGGAGGCTCCGCCCACTACCACACAGTCAGCTTCCTTTACCTCCTGTACCAAACGATGGATCTGTTCGCTATACGGCAGCGGCTTTTTGTCAGTCAGCTGATAAGGCGTACCGCCGGAAGCATAGATATGATAGTGCCTGGAATAATTCATCTGGGTCTGCATGACCAGATCATCATAGAAGTTCATTGTCACCATTCCTTTCAAGTGGGTGTTATTTTTATTCTTACTTCAAATTATTTTAGCATCCTCTTGCGTCACTGTCAATATGTTGTTATAATAAAAATAACATCAAAGTAAAAAAGGAGATCAGGCTATGAAATATTCTACCCGCCTTAGCGATGCTGTTCATATTCTGGCTTTTATCGCTCTGTACCCAAACTGCGACCTGACCAGTAACAAGCTGGCAGAGAGCATTCAGACGAATCCTGCCTATGTGCGCCAGCTCATGTCCGCCCTGCGGAAGGGAGGACTGCTGGTCAGCGTGAAGGGACATCCCCGACCTGCTCTGGCTCGTGAGCCGGAGAAAATCACTCTGCTGGATGCCTATCGGGCAGTAGAGGGCAACAAGCCCCTGCTCCATCAGGACATCCACACCAATCCTGCCTGTGGCGTGAGTGTAAATATTCAACTGGTGCTGCGGGATTTTTACTTGGACATTCAAAAAACAGCGGAACAAAGAATGCAAGGAATCACGTTGAAAGATGTGCTGGAACAATATCACATGACTCCCATTGGTTACCCCTGTCCTTTTGCCAAACGTATGCGGGAGCTGGTGCAGAAAGAGATAGGTGATGGTGTCCGTATCTTGGATTACACCCATGACGCTGGTCCTGAACCAGAAATATTTCAGAAGTAAAGTTTCTTTTTCCTTCAGCCTATGGTAAGATAGACTTTAAGGAGGAGTGCTAAATGATTCAGAACCCCTTACCACACGACCACGGACAAACTATCGAGCAGGAACTGGAACATATGCCCAGCGTAGAAAACTTTCAAACCGTAGCTGATATTTTCAAGCAGCTGGGGGATGGCAGCCGTATTCGCATTTTTTGGTTGCTTTGCCACTGTGAGGAATGTGTTATCAATCTTTCAGCCATGGTAAATATGAGCAGTCCTGCAGTTTCTCACCATCTCAAGCAGTTGAAATCAGCAGGTCTGATCGTTAGCCGCCGGGACGGAAAAGAGGTCTATTATAAAGCGGCCGATACCGAGCAGGCCCGAAATTTCCATCACATGATTGAGTGGCTTGTAAAAATCGCCTGTCCGTCGCAAGTAGAAAAACAAAAAGGAACGCCATGAAAAAAGAAGAATCCAAAGTTATCGCTCAAAAATTTCAAAAGATTCCAAACGGCACACTCGCCTTGAAGCATTGCCGTGCTGGCGGAACGGGTACCACACTCTTTGGAGAACAGTTTCGAGCGGTTACCGCTGGAAAAGGGGGTATGGAGGCATATGAAACTTTTCCTGGAATAGAGGTATCCTTCAATGTTTTTCTTGCTTCAGAGATCAAGTTTCAGCATGATGCTTCGGATTCTGTTTTAGAAATTTACTATTGTCGCAGTGGTCGCGTGGGTTGGAATATGCAAGACGGTACTGCCGTCTATTTAGGTACAGGTGATGTGACAGCACACAGTATGGCCTGCTGCGCGGATTCCGCCATGATGTTTCCCCTAGGATATTCAGAGGGAATTTCCATTTCCGTGGATCTGAAACAGCTCTCTTCCATTTGCCCGGAAGTTTTAAAGAATGCCGGTGTGGAGGCAGACCAGTTACGGGATCGATTTTGCTCCGGAAAACCATCCGCAATCCCGTCCTGTTCCGATTTAGAGCACATTTTTGCCCCACTCTTTTCTGCTCCTGTATCCGTTCGAATTTCCCTCTTGAAATTGAAGGTGCTGGAAATTTTGATTTATTTGAGCAACATGAAATCGGAGCATAAAGAATTGACTCAATACTTCTCCCAGCAAACCGAATTGATAAAAGAAATTCATCAACAGTTGACAGAGCACTTGGATCAACGATTTACGATCGCAGAACTTTCCAAACAGTATTTGATAAATACCTCCACTCTAAAGGAGATATTCAAGGCAGTCTACGGCCAGCCTATCGCCACCTATATGAAGGAATTTCGAGTGCGTCAGGCTATGAAATTATTACGGGAAACAAATGACACTATCGCGGATATTGCTTCCCAGGTAGGCTACCAAACCCAGGGGAAATTTTCAAGCGCTTTTCAGTCTATAGTCAAAATGTCACCCAGAGAATACAGAAAAATCCAGGGTATAGCTCCATCGGATTCCTTTAGCAAAACACTGTAATGAAAAATTCTGGTAGACTACTGCCAACAAAGCCAAGTTCTTCACTTTTGATGTATAGTCAATCAGCGTTGTCATCCTAATCTGTGCTGACTGCATCAGCAGCCGTTTTCCACATACTGAACATAGGAGATCAAACCGTCTGTTCTTACAGCATCCAGTGTTTTTACGCTGATTCCCAGTATACTGGCTGCTTCCTTCCTTGTAATCAGTTTATCCATCGCCTTCTTCGTCATAGTTCATAGCGAAAGCTCCCTTCCTGTGATAGCTACATACTACCACAAAAGTAATTATCTTTCACTGACAACTATCCTAACACACAGGGATAACTTGAATAGAGTAAAATGCTCGCATCTATCATTTCAAGCAAGAGAAAATGAAGTGAAATGCTTGCATTCTCTAATGATTATTATGAATTGATTTTTAGGGCAACACAATCCGTCGAATTATTTTGCGCTTACTTTCAAAAAATCTTGAAACGCATATTTTTAAAAATGCAGATGTAGACTGTCAAGGAGCTGGAAGCGGATAAACTGATCGTCCGCACCGAGTATCCGCAGATTCCGCCGAAGGTGGAATATACGCTTTCGGAACGAGGAAAAACGCTGATGACTGTGCTGGATCAGCTCTGTGTCTGGGGCGAGGAGAATCGACTGACAGAGTGACAACTTCCAATGGAGCAGTGAAGCACACTGCCGCCTGTGAGAAATCCTACATCTCTGGGGTGATAAGAAAAAGTACAGAGAAACCATATTTTCAGAAAGCACTGCCGGGTGCTGTATCAGCATGATACTTGGCAGGCTTTATCCATATCAGTGTATGGAGATTGGAGACAACAGCAAATGAAAGAAAACTGTCTATGGTATTGGCAAAAAAAGAGACAGGGCAAATGTCGAAAGGATAGTCCAGAATTAAAGGATGCACTCCTCAGGAGGATGCTTCCACCAAACAATGAATCTATTACCAAGATATCCAGAGAAGAAGGAATCTCTGAACAGACACTTCGTAACTGGCGGGATAAAGCCAGAAAGGAAGGCTATGCTGCTCCTGGTACGGATGCTGTTCCTGATGACTGGAGTACACAGGATAAATTTTTAGTTGTTGTTGAAACAGCAGGTATGAATGAAACGGAACTTGCCGAGTATGCCCGTAAAAAAGGTCTTTATATCGAGCAGATCAAAGCCTGGAAAGATGCCTGCATGAATGCCAATGGTGGCATCGCTAAAGAAGCTTCCCGGCTTAACCGCGAACTTAAGGATTCTGAGAAAGAACGCAGAAAACTTGAAAAAGAATTACAGCGCAAGGGCTACGTCTGCTTCCATCAATCGGGGCTTGACCGTATCGCCCAGACCGTCCTCGGCGGTCTGATAGATGATATTGAAAGGTTCAAGTGTCTCCATACCGGGCAAAGGCTTTCGATTGGTGCAAGCCGCCGCAAGGCGCATGGCAAAGTAGGTCTTGCCCTCGCCGGGATTACCCTGGATAATTGTCAGCTTTCGGGAAAGGACTTGCCGTAAAACTCTATGACAAAATCAATGGGATAGCCGCCCTTGCTCTGGCTGTGGCGAAACCACTTGTTTCCCCGGACGGTCAGACTGTCATGTTCTTTCCAGCGGTATTCTCGTCCGCTTTTTATCAGTGTCTCTCCCTGTGTGCGGAGAAAATCTTCCAGACTGACGGCATTTGCCCGGTCAATCTGCGCTTGGGTATAATTCATCGGGATAGTTCCTCCTTTTTCTGTCGTGTTTGGGGTCGATTTTGGAGCTTTTGTTCCTCTGTACGCTCGTTAAATCGGGCGGCAGTATCTACACATGACTTGACCTTCCAAAGGCGGTGTAAATCGTCTCTGACAGCCTTAAACTCGCCGTAGGTGCTTTCGTGTGCCTGTTCCAGCTCGTCATACTCGTCGGACAGCTTTTTCATATCCACCTTGCCGTCCGGGAACTCCTCGGTCAGCTTTCGTCTGGCGGCGTAGAACTGTATCAGTTCCGCTTCATGCTCTGCCTTGTACTTGGCTCTGGGCTTCTCAAACTTGATTTTCTGCAAGCCGTCATAGACAGGCTTCAAGTTCTGGAAAGCGGCGGAGCTGTCATAGAGTTGCTTAATTGCTTTCATTCGGGCGGTCTGTTCGTCCAGCGTTTTCTTCAAGCTCTCTGTGGCAGCACTGTGTTCGCTGACACGGCTTTCCAAATCTTCAAGGGAGTAAATGCCGTTTGCCCGGAGATAATTGAAAGTCTCGTTCATCTCCTTTAGATTGCTGACCTTGCCTTTCTGCGAATATGCCCCGGCTCTGCGCTGGGTGTAATAGGCGCTCAGCAGCGAAACAAGGTCGGGTGCCTGCGGCTTGGCAAGCTCCGCTTTTGCTTCGGCAATCCAATCAAACAGGAGAGCGATTTTCTTCTTGATGTCCCGGATAACGGCATTGGTGGCTCTGATCCAGCGGTTGAACTCGCCTTTCTCGGTGCGTATGCCTTTCTTCTCCATTGCCTGGACGGTTGCGCCCTCATGGACGGTGGGAAAAAGCTCCACGCCCTGACGCTCATAGCTCCGGTGGTCGATACGAACATCAATACCTTTTTCCGCAAACTTGGCATTGCATAGCTCCGCCCATGCTTCACGCCAATGTTCCAGCGTTTCGGGACTGCCCCAGTCGGTAGTGGGAACGGCGTTGAACACAAACTTTCCGTCTGCGTCTCGGATACGGTTGCCGTCCTCGTCCAGCTCATACACCCGGCGTTGCTTTAGTCCCCATTTGCCGTTCTGCTCGATGGGGCGGATGGGGCAAAGCACATGAAAATGCGGATTGGGTACGCCGCCGTCCTCCCGGTCTGGCTGGTGTACGGCGAAGTCAACCACCATGCCACGGCTCACAAAGTTCTCCAATAAAAATTGCCTTGCAAGAGCGATGTTTTCCTCAAGGGAAAATTCATTCTGCAAGGCAATGTCAAAGCTGTATGCAAGCTGGGCGTTCTTTCCACGCTCGGCTTTTTCCACGGCGTTCCATAGGGTTTGGCGGTCTGCGTATTCTGGCGGTGCATGGGACGGCAAGAGAATGTCAGAGCAGATCACGCCGCCCTTGCGGGTGTAGTCGCTGTATTCGCCGTAATACTCGCTATACAATCGCTCCCCGGCTCGGTAGGCAGCAGAAGCGATAGCGGACTGTCCTGCGCTTCGCTTAGTCTGCGTGACGCTCAGATGAAATAGTGCCATCGGCTTTCAACTCCTTTTCTCCGTTTGCTTGGCTGATGTGGGTAATCGTCATGTGACGGACGGCTCGCTGGACTTCGGACAAAGAAAAGATTTGTTCCATCAGCTCTGTCATTTCGGTGCGTGTGAGATCTTTGACCTCCGGGGCAAGGCTCTCAATCGTGCCGCCCAGATTGCAAAGACGATGGGTGCGTTTCTGCCTTTCGCCTTTCTCCAGATATTTCTTTCTGTTCTCAAGACGGTTGAGCTTGTGCTGTTCCTGTGCAAGCTGCGTCTCGGCCCGTTCCTTTTCGGCTCGGAGCTGGTCAAGGGTTTTCGGTTTTGTCATTGTGATTGACCTCCTATTTTTGATTTTGGGGATAAAAAAAGACCGTCAACTTTTCGCATAGTGCGACCAGTCAACGGTCTGATTTTCGGTATTTGTTTTTCCAAACTTGCTGGCGGCGAACGGTTTGTCAAAACCGTTTGCGGACGGCAAGTACACAAGGGATAGCCGCATTAGCAGCGCAAGGGGGTGTAGCCACCTTGACGGAACGAAGTGACGAAACATTCTCGGTCATGCAGCTTTTTTCTGCTGACAGAGAATGAAGCTCCGCAGGACGCACGATACTCCCGATAGGAGAGTATAGAAGTGCACCCTTTAGTTCCTAAAGGGATTTTATCAGTTCGCCAAACTTGAATCTGTCGTATTAGAGATTCTTCGCTTGCAGCTCCCTTAACGATTTCTTCGCTGGCGAAGTTGGTAGCGACCGATACATCACCGGCTACAAACTGTGATAATCAAAAATAAACACATTTGCCGATATTAAAGAAAGGAAGCCCCCTTTTTGGGGGCTTCCTTTCTTGTTTACTCCACCGATCAACGGCTCAATATTAAAAAATCTCCGAAACCAAGAACGCTACAACATAGCAGATCGGTTGGTGTATCATGTAAATAATAAGCGAATGTTTCCCTAAAAAGTTAATACCTGGAACTTTCCATTTTCCAAATAGCCGGTTAATCAGCCCCTTTTCCTGTAAGAAACTGTACAGGAAATATCCTGTTGCAAATAAGAAAATCCATGGGAGCAACGGAAAATAGTCGGTAGATGAAAAGCCAGCTTGCGGAAATCCAATATAAGCTAATACCGATTTCAACCATGTAACATTCAGCAAATTATCAGATAGTTGGATAGGGTCTTGCTTCGTCCAACTTCTGAGAATGAGGAATAGCACAAAACTAACACTTACCCCAACCCCAGCCGGGATTTTTTTCAGAACCTTATCCAGTAAAATCCATATCAAAATACAGCTGCCAATAAGCGTTAGAACACCGTAGCGCACCCGATCATTGGGAAGAACTATGGCGGTAACGAGCGAAACGACCACACCACCACCAAACGCCCACAATCCCCTTTTCATGTGTTTTTTTCCTAAATGCCAGCTGAACCCAGCCAGCAAAATAAAAGTCCAGCAAATGGATTGCTGCCAAATATAGGCACCGTGGGACTTATACCATGGAATATCTGCATTATACAGATAAACTAAATCCCATAAGAAATGATACGAAATCATTTCAATAATGGTTATACCTCTTATCAAATCAATAAACGGTAAACGCTGCTTTATTTGCGTTGTTTCCAGCAAAATTTCATCACCCCTTTTATTTACTCCAAAATCGGCTCCACCAGCTCCGGGGCGACTCTGGCTGCTGCCGTTCCGGCTCTGCCGGAGCTACGCAATCCTCTGATTTTCTTCATGTTCTGTACCTCTTTCGTAAATTCCGATTCATAATGTAAGAGTAAGGTCTATCCGGCCTTGCTCTTTTCTTTTAAAATGGAGATATGGTCTGACGAAATTTCCGATTGGGACATCACGCCCGCAGACAAATGTGTCAGCCAGCCTCCATTTGTTGCTCACTTTTCGTATTCAAATTGTACCATAAAACTTGTGAACAGTTCTACCGCAACTTTGGACTATATGAGAAAAGTCCGAACAGTTTTCTGCCCGGACTTCCTCGCTCAATCATAAATCAATTCCGCTTTCACAATCTCCTCTGCCTGTGCCTTGCAAGCGTTCATCTGCCGCACCCATTCCATTTGATTATCGGCTTTCAGTTGCTCAGTCACACCGTTTTGCTCTGCCAGTGACCGCACGATCTGCTCCATGCGGTTTCGTGCCGCTTCGTCAATCTCGGCACAATGTTCAAAGAGCTTGTCGGATAGCACCAGTTCATTGAACAGTATCGGGCGGTGCATTTCCAGATACGCCTTGCGAAGTCTGCCGTAGTGTCCGATGGGCTTGGTCTTGCGGATAACGATGTTCGGGATAAGATAATCTCCGTTCCGTGTGTAAGTGATATTCATGCTGTTTGTACTCCTTTCATCGGCTCTCTCTGCGGTAAACTGCTGACAGGGACGAACACGCCCTTTGCAATGTCCTCCGCACGAATGGCGGCTTTCTTAGCTTCAATTTCTGCCTTTTTCCGCTTCTTGATTTTGTCCTCGTATCGCTTCTGCGCTCCGCTGGCTTTCCGCTTCAAGTAGTTCTGATGAAGCCTGTCCTTGCGTTCCTCACGCTTGCGGATTTCCTCTAATTCCTCCGGGGTAAGCTCCGCTTCTCCAAACGCCGGGGGAACGAATCGCCCAACAAAATTGAAGTAAATCTCGACCTCCTGTGTGGTCTGTATACTGCCTTTACGGTCACGCTCATGCACAAGGATTTTCTCGATAAACTCGTTGAGCATAGCAATGGTCAGCTTGTCGAAGTTCTCATACTTGTCAATCAGAGCGATAAAACGATCAGCGTCCTTTTCGTGCTTCTCATAGCTCTTGACAGCCTTTTCCAGAACAGAGATTTCAGCGGTAAGCTCGGACTGTTCCTTTTCGTATTGAGCGTCCAGAGTGGCGTATCTGCTGTCGGACAGCTTGCAAGACCACGGGTGGTGTAATTCCAGTCCTCTGGCAAAGACAGCATCATGGAAAGCAGCCCCTTGGCTTTTAACGACAGGTTTGCATTTCGTAAATGATGATTGCTCATCACAGTATAATCACGGGTCCGTTCAATGCGAAAAACGGCCATCGACCTCACTCCTTCCGACTTTTGGATATAAAAAAAGCCACAATCCCAAATCAAAGAATTGTGGCGTTCAACTTTCTCTATATTTTCTTGTGCGTTTCTTTCCCGGCTTAAAGTCGAGGATGTGTCCCTCAACAACACGGGCATACCGCTTGATTTTGATTTTCCGGCGCTGCTGGTCTTGGAGAGCATTCTGATAGCTGTCCTCTGCAAGAAACAGACGCATTTCATCACCTCTGCTCCCGTAAGCACTACACGGATGGAGAACAACAAACTCAATCATCCATCGGGTGCTGTCCTCAAAGCGTTCCACGGCAAGAATGTTATGTCCTTTCAGCTCCCTTGCTGAAATATCCATCATAGGCGGCTCCTTTCATCGTTCCTGGTCTCTCTGACGCTTTTTCTGCCATGCCTCCAGCAGCTTGATGATGGTTTCCTGCATCCGCTGGGGCGTATAGCTTTTAGGGAAATACTTCCGCAAGGTGTCAGAGGTAAATGTCACTCGGTCCAGATCGCTTTTCTTTTCCTCACCCATGATGACACGCATCATATCGAGGGTCAGATGCCCCTCCTGACTGTATTTCTTGAGCCGCTGGGCTTGAGAAAGAGAAGGGGTAGCCTGTTCGCTGTCCATCGCGTCCAACAGGTCTACCTGTTCCTCCTTTTTGAGAAAGGACAGCTCATAGGCAGGGTTCAGGGCAATCTTCTTTTCATCCACCATATCCATCAATTCAGAAATCAGCTCTGTCAGACGGATATAGCGAAAAATCTGGTTTTTACTCTGA